>NZ_JBGLYU010000016.1:0-100866 GCF_047304235.1 Variovorax sp. Varisp36 | reverse complement strand
CCCCTCCGCCACCCCGCCGCGCGACCTCGGTCCGCTCACCGGCTCGCTCGCGCATCCCAAGAGCCGCTGGGTGCCGGTCGGCTGGACGGAACTGCCGGGCTTCGGCGAAGACCCGCTGCACGAGGCGTGGATCGCGCTGCTGGCGAACTGCGTGCGACCCAACGCCGCCTTCGCGCCGCTGTGCCGCGACGTGCGCCAGCTGACCATCGCCACGCCCGAAGAGCAGCGCCAGTGGATGACCGAGCGGCTGCAGCCCTACCGCGTCGAGGCGTTGAACGGCCAGACCGAGGGCAAGCTCACCAGCTACTACGAGCCGGTGTACGAAGCCTCGCGCGTGCCCACCGCCACCTTCAACGTGCCGATCTACCAGGCCCCGGACGGCCTGGTGCCGCGCCGCCCGTGGTACACGCGCCAGGAGATCGAGACCCTGCCCGAGGCGCAGGCCGCGCTGCGCGGCCGCGAGATCGCGTGGATGGCCGACCCCATCGACGCGCTGATGCTGCACATCCAGGGCTCGGGGCGCTTGCGCATCACCGAGGCCAACGGCTGGCAGCACACCGTGCGAATGGCCTTCTCGGCCACCAACGAGCAGCCCTACCGCAGCGTGCAGCAATGGCTGATCAGCCAGGGCGTGACCAAGGTCGGCAAATGGCCCGACGACACCAAGGCCTGGGCCGCGCAGAACCCGCAGCGCGTGTCGCAACTGATGTGGAGCAACCCGCGCTACGTGTTCTTCCGTGAAGAGACGATGAGCGAGGTCGACGCCGCCTTCGGCCCGCGCGGCGCGCAAGGCGTGCCGCTCACGGCCGGCCGCTCCATCGCGGTCGACCGCGAGAGCATCCCGTACGGCACGCCGGTGTGGCTGGCGTCCAGCGGGCCGGCGGCGCAGCTGCAGAAACTGGTGGTGGCGCAGGACACCGGCAGCGCCATCCTCGGCGCGGTGCGCGCCGACTACTTCGCGGGCACCGGCGCCGACGCGGGCCGCCTCGCGGCGAGCATGAACCAGCCGCTGCGCCTGTGGGCGCTGTGGCCGAGGCAGTCGCCCGCTCCCTGAGCAGGGCGCGGCACTTGGTGGATCAATTCAACCTGACGGGAAGCTGAGTGTTTCATTGAGCCGTCATACGAAGTGCCTAACTTCACGGGCTGGTTTCCCCAATCCATGAAGAAAGACATTGCGCATGACCGCAAATACCCGCACCGACGATCCTTCGGTCGACCTCGACGACATCGGCACCAACCCCACGTCGAACTCCTCGTTCACCGACCTGATCGCCTCGCGCCTGAGCCGCCGCCGCCTGTTCGGCCTGGGCGTCGGCACCGCCGGCACGGCGCTGCTGCAGGCGTGCGGCGGTGGTGGAGGTGGCGGCACCGCGTTCCCGGTGCTGCCTCCGGCACCCGCTCCCGCCCCGGCGCCTTCGCCAGCGCCCGCACCCGCGCCCGCGCCCGCGCCCGCACCTGCCGCTGCGATGAAGCTCGGCTTCAATCCCGTGGCCAAGAGCCTCGCCGATGTCGTGACCGTGCCCGCAGGCTACACCGCCAGCGTGCTCTATCGCCTGGGTGATCCGATCGCTTCGGGCGTCGCCGCCTACAAGAACGACGGTTCCGACGACGCCACCACGTACGACCGTCGCGCGGGTGACCACCACGACGGCATGACCTACTTCGGCATGAACGCGTCGAACAAGTGGGACCCCGCCGGCGCATCGCGCGGCCTGCTCGTGATGAACCACGAGGCCATCACGCCGTTGTTCCTGCACCCCACCGGCCAGACCATCAGCGGCACCGGCAACGCGGCCGCGCGAACCGTCGCCGACGAAGTGCTGCGCGAGTTCTACCTGCACGGCGTGAGCCTGATCGAGGTCAACAAGAGCGGCAGTACCTGGAGCTACAAGCAGGACTCGACCCTCAATCGCCGCGTCCACACGCTCACCGAGATGAGCTTCTCGGGCCCGGCCGCCAAGACCGACTACCTGAAGACCAAGTACTCGACCGACGGCAGCAAGACCCGCGGCACGCTCAACAACTGCGCCAACGGCACCACGCCGTGGGGCACGTACCTCACCTGCGAGGAAAACTGGGCCGGCTACTTCCGCCGCATCGCCGCCAACGACAATGCCAACCGTACGGCCAAGGAACTGGCGTCCTTCAGCCGCTATGGCGTTTCGAGTACTGGCCGCGAACTGTGGGCCACCGTCACGCCCGATACGGCCGACAACCTCTACGGCCGCTGGAACACCGAAGTCGTGGTCGTGGGCGGCACCGCCGCCGACGACTACCGCAACGGCTCCAACACCTACGGCTGGGTCGTCGAGATCGACCCGTTCAACCCCACGAGCACGCCGAAGAAGCGCACTGCGCTCGGCCGCTTCGGCCATGAAGGCGCCTGCCTGGGCCCGGTCGTGGCCGGCAAGCCGCTGGTCTGGTACATGGGCGACGATTCGCGCAACGAGTACATCTACAAGTTCGTCTCCACGAAGAACTGGGATGCGGCCGACATCGGCGGCGGCATGGCCGCCGGCGACAAGTACATGGACGACGGCCGCCTCTACGTGGCCAAGTTCAAGGCCGACGGCACGGGTGACTGGCTCGAACTGAAGCTCGGCGTCAACAACATCACCGCGAGCTACTCCGCCTATGCCTTTGCCGACGCGGCCGACGTGGTGGTCAATGCGCGCCACGCCGCCGACGCCGCCGGCGCTACCAAGATGGACCGCCCCGAGTGGACGGCCGTCAATCCGAAGACCGGCGAGGTCTACGTCACGCTGACCAACACCAACGCCAGCTCGCGCCCCATCGGCAAGACCGACGCCGCCAACCCGCGCTACTACAACGACAAGACGACCACCGGCACGGACCAGAAGGGCAACCCGAATGGCCACATCGTGCGCTTTGCCGACGCCAACGGCGACCCGACCGCGGTGACCTTCAAGTGGGACGTGTACCTGTTCGGTGCTCGTTCGACTGCATCGGCCGACGTGAACCTGTCCGCGCTCGGCGCCGACAATGACTTCTCCAGCCCCGACGGCATGTGGTTCAGCCAGGCGGCGCCCGGCCTGCTGTGGCTGGAAACCGACGACGGCGCGTACACCGACGTGACCAACTGCATGCTGCTGGCCGCCCTGCCGGGCAAGGTCGGCGACGGCGGCGCGAAGACCATCACCAACGTCGACGGTTCCACCACCGCCACGCAGGCCACCTTCATCGGCAAGGCCCCCGGCACCGACGGCCTGCGCCGCTTCCTGGTCGGCCCGATCGACTGCGAGATCACCGGCATCGCCGAATCGGGTGACGGCCGCGCGCTGTTCGTGAACATCCAGCACCCGGGCGAGAGCACGGCCAAGGGGAACATCTCCGATCCGACGAAGTTCCTCAGCCACTGGCCCGATGGCGGCAACACCCGCCCACGCTCGGCAACCATCGTCATCACGAAAAACGACGGCGGCCTGATCGGCCTCTGATCGTCGCAGGAGCCAGCCCCCTTTCGGGAAACACCGAGGAACCGGCTCTGCCGGGCCTCTGGTGTTGCCCCCGGCGAGGGGGAAGGCGAAGCGACACGAAGTGCGCGAAGCCTGGGGGAGTACCTATCCTTTCGGCAACGGCAGCGCCGTCTTGTATCTGACCTGCTTCAGTGCAAAGCTGGAGCGGATCTTCTCGATCCCCGGAATCGGCGTGAGCTGTTCCAGGATGAATTTCTCCAGCGCCGCCATGTCAGCCACCGCGATGCGGATCAGGTAGTCGCTGTCGCCCGTCATCAGGTAGCACTCCATCACCTCGTCGTGCTCGGCGATGCGCTGCTCGAAATCGGCGAGCGACTGCTTGCTCTGCGTCGTGAGGCTGATCGAGATGAACACGTTGAGCCCCAAGCCCAGCGCCTTGGCGCTGAGGAGCGCCACATAGCGGCCGATCACGCCGTTCGCTTCGAGCACTTTCACCCGCGCGAGGCAGGGCGATGGCGACAGGTGCACGCGCCGCGCCAGCTCCACGTTCGACAGCGCGCCGTCGCGCTGCAGCTCGTCGAGAATGCGCAGGTCGATGGCGTCGAGTTGCATGAAATGCCGGAGAGTTGAAGATTGACGGAATTTTATGCTGCGACGCTTGCAGGGAATTGGCTTCGCCAGTAGCTAATTTTTCGCGTGGCGGCCTAAAGTGCCGATATGAACGCCCCGATTTCGCCCGACCAGATGCGTGCCCTGCTGCTCGACACGCCGCTCTCGCACGACCCCGACCCCGCCGAGACCGCCGAATGGCGCGACGCCTTCCTGGCGCTGGCGCAAACGCAGGGGCCGCAGCGCGCAAAGCAGATGCTGGTCGAGCTGGCCCGGCTCGCGCGGCAGCAGCGCATCGGCTGGCAGCCCGAACTCGCGACGCCGTACGTCAACACCATCGCGGTGGAAGACCAGCCGCCGTTCCCGGGTGACCTCGCCATCGAGGAAAAGCTCGCCTCGCTGATGCGCTGGAACGCGCTCGCGATGGTGGCCAAGGCCAACCAGGCGTATGGCGAACTCGGCGGCCACATCGCCAGCTACGCGAGCGCGGCCGATCTGTTCGAAACCGGCTTCAACCACTTCTTCCATGCGCGCAGCGAGCAGCACCGCGGCGACCTCGTGTTCTTCCAGCCGCACAGCGCGCCGGGCGTCTATGCGCGCGCCTACCTCGAAGGCCGTCTCGGCGAAGAAGACCTGAACCACTACCGCCAGGAACTCACCGCGCCCGCCTTCACCGACGGCAGCGGCGCGCGCGGCCTGTGCAGCTATCCGCATCCGTACCTGATGCCGGACTTCTGGCAGTTCCCCACCGGCTCGATGGGCATCGGCCCCATCAGCTCGATCTACCACGCGCGCTTCATGCGCTACCTCACGCACCGCAACCTGCTGAATTGCGAGGGCCGCAAGGTGTGGGGCGTGTTCGGCGACGGCGAGATGGACGAGCCCGAATCGATGAGCGCGCTGACGCTCGCCGCGCGCGAGAAGCTCGACAACCTCGTGTGGGTGGTCAACTGCAACCTGCAGCGCCTGGACGGCCCGGTGCGCGGCAACGGCCGCATCATCGACGAACTCGAAAAGCTCTTTGCCGGCGCGGGCTGGAACGTCGTCAAGCTCGTGTGGGGCAGCGACTGGGACGGCCTCTTCGCACAGGACGTGAGCGGTGCGCTCGCGCGCGTGTTCGCCAACACCGTCGACGGCCAGATGCAGACCTTTGCGGCCAAGGACGGCCGCTTCAACCGCGACAACTTCTTCGGCCAGAACCCCGAGCTCGCGCGCCTGGCCGAAGGCATGACCGACGAGCAGATCGACCGCCTCAAGCGCGGCGGCCACGACCTCGTGAAGATCCATGCGGCCTACGCGGCAGCGGCCAGGCACAAGGGCCAGCCGACCGTGATCCTCGCCCACACCAAGAAGGGCTACGGCATGGGCAGCGCCGCGCAAGGCAAGATGACCACGCACTCGCACAAGAAGATGGGCGACGTGGACCTCATTGAGTTCCGCGACCGCTTCAACCTGCCGCTCACCGATGCGCAGGCCATCGCGATGGATTTCTACCGCCCGGCCGAGGCCAGCGCCGAGATGCGCTACCTGCGCCAGCACCGCGAAGCGCTCGGCGGCGCCATGCCGCGCCGCGAGACCGCCTGCGACATCGTGCCCAAGCCCGATATCGCAAGCTACGCGCAGTTCGCGACCGCTGCGGCCGGCAAGGAGATGAGCACCACCATGGCCTTCGTGCGCATGCTGGGCAACCTCATGAAGGACGCTGCGCTCGGCCCGCGCATCGTGCCCATCGTGGCCGACGAGGCGCGCACCTTCGGCATGGCCAACCTGTTCAAGCAGGTGGGCATCTATTCGAGCGTGGGCCAGCGCTACGCGCCCGAAGACATCGGCTCGGTGCTGAGCTATCGCGAAGCGACCGACGGGCAGATCCTTGAAGAAGGCATCAGCGAAGCCGGCGCCATCGCGAGCTGGACGGCCGCGGCCACCAGCTACAGCGTGCATGGACTGGCCATGCTGCCCTTCTACATCTACTACTCGATGTTCGGCTTCCAGCGCGTGGGCGATGCGATCTGGGCCGCGGCCGACCAGCGCGCACGCGGCTTCCTTCTCGGTGCCACGTCGGGCCGCACCACGCTCGGCGGCGAAGGCCTGCAGCACCAGGACGGCAGCAGCCACCTCGTGGCCGCGACCATTCCCAACTGCAAGGCCTACGATCCGGCCTATGCGGGCGAGATGGCGGTGATCGTCGACGCGGGCATCCGCGAGATGATGGTCGAGCAGAAGGACGTGTTCTATTACGTCACGCTCATGAACGAGAACTACGCGCAGCCCGATGTGCCGGAAGGTGCGGAAGGCGACATCCTGCGCGGGTGCTACCGCTTCGGCGTGTATTCGCCGGCCTCCGGCAAGGCGAAGAAGAAGGTCACGCTGATGGGCTCGGGCGCGATCCTGACGGAAGTCGTCAAGGCCGCGCAGCTGCTGGCCGATGAAGGCATCGAGGCCGAGGTGTTCAGCGTCACGAGCTGGAGCGAGCTTGCGCGCGACGGCCAAGCCTGCGAGCAGCGCGCGCTGGCTGGCGAAGAAGCCGGCACGACCTTCATCGCGCAGCAGCTCGGCAAGGGCAGCGGCAAGGCACCGGTCGTTGCCGCCACCGACTACGTGCGCGCCGTGCCCGAGAGCGTGCGCGCCTTCCTGCCCGAAGGCCGCCGCTACCTCACGCTGGGCACCGACGGCTTCGGCCGCAGCGACACGCGTGCGGCGCTGCGCGGATTCTTCGGGGTGGATGCCGCGAGCATTGCAAACGCCGCGCGGCACGCGCTGAACTGAGAGCCGGCGGCCGCGCAGGGCCTGCGTTAGAGTCGCAGGCCCCACCTCCATCGCACCCATGACCGCCCGCTTCCAGTCCCTCGCTCCCGCCGTCCGCCTCGCCGACCAGGTGGCCGATGCGCTCGCGGCCGAGGTGCGCAGCGGGCGTCTTTCCGAAGGCGACCGCCTGCCGACCGAGGCCGCGCTGGCCGAGCAGTTCGGCGTCAGCCGCACTGTGGTGCGCGAGGCCGTGTCGCGGCTCAAGTCGCTGGGGTTGCTCGATTCGCGCCAGGGCAGCGGCGTGTACGTGCGTGCCGCCGGTGTCGAGCCGCTGCGCTTCGAGATGCCGCACGTCGCCTCGCGCGAAGCCGTCATCCAGATGGTCGAGGTGCGCCGTGCGCTCGAGGCCGAAGTGGCCGCGCTGGCCGCCGAGCGCCGCACGGCCGACGACGTGCAGCGCATCCGCGAGGCCATCGATGCGCTGCATGCGGCGGTCGAGGCGGGCGGCAACGGCGCCGACGAGGACGTGCGCTTCCACCGCGCCATCGCCGAGGCGGCGCGCAATCCGTTCCTGATCGGCACGCTGCAGTACCTGCGCCAGTTCCTGCATGGCGCCACCCGCGTCACGCGCGCCAACGAGGCGCGCCGCGCCGACTTCGCGCGCGAGGTGGCGCAGGAACACGCGCGCATCGTCGAGGCCATCGAGGCTGGCGACCCGCTGCGCGCGCGCGAGGCGGCCAAGAACCACATGGACAACGCGATCCGCCGCATCGAGCTGGCCGATCCCGCGTTCTGGCAGCAGGAAGGCGCGCAACTCGCGCGGCCCCTGGTCGAAGGCTGGCCTGTCGGCAGCTGAGTCCGCCGACACATAAAGACACCAGAAAGTCGCCGCAGGAGGCGTTGCCTTCGGGTTTCCCCGGGTCAATCAACAAAACTCAAATTTGTATGATGACCTGACAAATCAAGCGGGACAAACCTTTTCATGACTTCTTCCACCCTCCCGGCCGGCGCCACGCACGCCGCGCCGTCCGCCACAGCCGATGCCGCGCTCGAAAAGCGCACCTACGCCAAGGTGTTCTGGCGCCTCGTGCCCTTCCTCATGCTCTGCTACGTGGTCGCCTACCTCGACCGCGTCAACGTCGGCTTCGCCAAGCTGCAGATGGGGCAGGACCTGGGCTTCAGCGAGACCGTGTTCGGCCTGGGTGCGGGCATCTTCTTCCTCGGCTACTTCCTGTTCGAGGTGCCGAGCAACCTGCTGCTCAACCGCGTCGGAGCACGCATCTGGATCGCGCGGATCATGATCACCTGGGGCCTGCTGTCGGCCTGTTTCATGTTCGTGAAGACGCCGACCAGCTTCTACATCCTGCGCTTCCTGCTCGGCGTGGCCGAGGCGGGCTTCTACCCCGGCGTGATCCTGTACCTCACGCACTGGTACCCGGCCCACCGGCGCGCGCGGATCATCGCGGTGTTCATGTCGGCGATTCCGGTGGCGGGCATCTTCGGCAACCCCCTGTCGGGCTGGATCATGGACAGCTTCCACGGCGCGGCGTCGCTGAGCGGCTGGCAATGGATGTTCATCATCGAGGCCGTCCCGGCCGTGATCGTGGGCGTGATGGTGCTGATCTACCTCGACAACGGCATTGCGCAGGCACGCTGGCTCAACGCGGCGGAAAAGGCGCTGCTGCAGCGAGAGATAGCGCGCGATGCCGAGCACGGCGCCAAGGGGCCGCACTCGGTGGCTGGCGTGTTCCGCGATGTGCGCATATGGTGGATGGCGTTGATCTACTTCGCCTTCGTCATGGGCCAATACGCGCTGACTTTCTGGCTGCCCACGCTGGTCAAGGCCACGGGCGTGCAGGGCAACCTCCACATCGGGCTGCTCAGCGCGATCCCGTTCGTCTGCGCCATCGTCGCGATGAACCTCTTCGGTCGCAGCGCCGACCGTCGCCAGGAGCGCCGCTGGCACCTGATCGTGCCCGCGCTGATGGGCGCCATCGGCTTCACGGTCGCGGCTTCGTACACGCAGAACACCGCCGTGTCGCTCGCCTTCCTGTCGCTCGCCGCGGCCGGCGTGCTGACCTGCGCGCCGCTGTTCTGGTCGCTGCCTACCGCCTTTCTGTCGGGCACGGCGGCTGCGGCCGGCATCGCGGCCATCAACTCGGTGGGCAACCTCGCGGGCTTCGTGAGCCCGTACCTCATCGGCTATCTGAAAGACCTGACGGGCAGCACGCAGATCGGCATGTACGTGCTGGCCGCGGCGCTGGTGCTCGGCGCCATCGGCGTGTGGCTCACGCCGAAGCAACTCGTGAATCGCTGATCGAAAGAACATCCTGATGACCTCTTCCTCCAACTTTCCAGTCGTCGGCCTCGTGGGCCTCGGCGCCATGGGCGCCGGCATGGCGCAATCGCTGCGCCGCGCGGGTCATGCGCCGCACGTGTTCGACGTGCGCCGCGAGGTGGCCGAAGCCTTCGCGCGCGACGGCGGAACGGCCTGCGGCACGCTGGCCGCGCTCGGCGCGCAGTGCGACATCGTGGTCAGCGTGGTCGTGAATGCCGCGCAGACCGAGTCGGTGCTGTTCGGCGACGGCACCACGCCCGGATGCGCCGCGTCGATGAAGCCTGGCAGCCTGTTCGTGATGTGCTCCACGGTGGACCCGAACTGGTCGGTGGCGCTCGAGGCGCGCCTCGCGAAGCTGGGCATCCTGTACCTCGACGCGCCGATCTCCGGCGGCGCCGCCAAGGCCGCGAGTGGCCAGATGACGATGATGACCGCCGGCACGCCCGCCGCCTACGAGAAGGCCGGCGCCGTGCTCGACGCGATGGCCGCCAAGGTCTACCGCCTGGGCGACTCGGCAGGCGCTGGCAGCAAGGTGAAGGTCATCAACCAGCTGCTGGCCGGCGTGCACATCGCGGCCGCGGCCGAGGCGATGGCGCTGGGCCTGCGCGAAGGCGTGGACCCGGCCGCGCTCTACGAGGTCATCACGCACAGCGCGGGCAACAGCTGGATGTTCGAGAACCGCATGGCGCATGTGCTCGCGGGCGACTACACGCCGCTGTCGGCGGTCGACATCTTCGTGAAGGACCTGGGCCTGGTGCTCGACGTGGCGCGCGCCAGCAAGTTCCCGCTGCCGCTGTCGTCCACCGCGCACCAGATGTTCATGCAGGCCTCGACCGCGGGCTATGCGCGCGAGGACGACAGCGCGGTCATCAAGATCTTCCCGGGCATCGAAGTGCCGGCTCCGAAAAAACAAGCCTGAAGTAGAAAGCAGAGACACACAGCATGAACATCCTCATCACCGGCGGCTGCGGCTTCCTCGGCGCCCGCCTCGCCCGCACGCTGCTCGCGGGCGGCAACCTCGCACTGGCCGGCGGCGCCGCGCAGCCCGTGTCGCGCATCACGCTGGCCGACCGCGTGCCGCCGCCCGCCGACCTGGCCGGCGACGCGCGCATCCAGTTCGTGCAGGGCGACCTGCTCGAACAACTAGGCAGCGGCGCGCTGCCCATCGCCGAGACGCAGCTCGTGTTCCATCTCGCCGCCGCCGTCAGCGGTGAATGCGAGGCCGACTTCGACCTCGGCATGCGCAGCAATCTCGACGCCACGCGCGGCCTGCTCGAAGCCGCGCGCCGCGCGGGCCACTCGCCGGTGTTCGTGTTCTCCAGCTCGGTCGCGGTGTTCGGCGATTCGCCTGAACAGCGCCTGCCGGCCGTGATCGAGGACACCACGCTGCCGACGCCGCAGAACAGCTACGGCATCCAGAAATTCATCGGCGAGCAGCTGGTGGCCGACTTCACGCGCAAGGGCTTCGTGCAGGGCCGCAACGTGCGGCTCATGACGGTGTCGGTGCGCCCCGGCCGGCCCAACGGCGCGGCCTCCAGCTTCCTGAGCGGCATGCTGCGCGAGCCGCTGGCCGGCGAGCGCGCGCGCTGCCCGGTGTCGCCCGACACGCCGGTCGCGCTGGCCTCGCCCGGCAACACCGTCGCGGGCATCGTGCGCGCGGCCACGGCCAGCACTGCCGAATGGGGTGCGCGCACTGCCATCAACCTGCCCGCGCTGACGACCACCGTGCGCGAGATGGCGCAGGCGCTCGAACGCATCGCCGGCAAGGAGGCAACCGGCCTCATCGACTGGGAGCCCGATGCGGCCATCGCGAAGATCGTCACCAGCTGGCCCAGCCGCATCCACGCGGCACGCGCCGAGGCGCTGGGCCTGAAGGCCGACGCAAGCTTCGACGCCATCCTGCGCGACTACGTTCGCGAGAACGCGCAGGCCGTGAAGCTGCCTGTGAAGGGCTGAGCCATGGCCAAGCTCGTGCTCGGCTGCATTGCCGACGATTTCACCGGTGCCACCGATCTCGCCAACAACCTCGTGCGCGCGGGCATGCGCGTGGTGCAGGCCATCGGCGTGCCCGAAGGCCCGCTCGATGCCGACGTCGATGCCGTCGTCGTCGCCCTCAAGTCGCGCACCATCGCGCCGGCCGAGGCCATCGCGCAGTCGCTCGACGCATTGCCCTGGCTGCAGGCGCAGGGCGCGCGGCAGATCTACTTCAAGTACTGCTCCACCTTCGACAGCACGGCGCAGGGCAACATCGGCCCCGTGACCGAGGCGCTGATGGACGCGCTGAACTGCGACTTCACCATCGCCACGCCCGCCTTCCCCGACAACAAGCGCACCGTGTTCAAGGGCTACCTGTTCGCGGGCGACGTGCTGCTCAACGAGAGCGGCATGCAGAACCATCCGCTCACGCCGATGACCGACCCGAACCTTGTGCGCGTGCTGCAGGCGCAGTGCAAACGCAAGGTGGGACTGATCGACTATGCGGTGGTGGCGCGCGGCGCGGCCGCCATCGACGAGCGCATCGCCCAGCTGAAGGCCGAGGGCGTGGGCATCGCCATCGTCGACGCGGTGTCGAACGACGACCTGCTGCGCATGGGCCCGGCGCTTGCGAAGATGCCGCTGCTCACCGCAGGCTCGGGCGTGGCCATCGGCCTGCCGGCCAACTTCGGGCTCGCGCCGTCGTCGCAAGCCAGTGCGTTGCCGAAGGCCGGTGGCAAGACGGCGGTAGTCTCGGGCAGCTGCTCGCTCGCGACCAACCGGCAGGTGCTCGATTTCATCCAGCGCGGCGGCCAGGCGATGGCCATCGACCCGCTGCGCATTGCGGCGGGTGTGGACGTTGCCGCCGAAGTGCTGGCCTGGGCCACGCCCTTGATCAACAAGGGCCCCGTGCTCGTTTACTCGACCGCCGAAGCCGGCGCCGTGAAGTCGGTGCAAGGCAGGCTCGGTGTCGAGGAGGCCGGCGCGATGGTCGAACGCACCATTGCAGCCATCGCGCGCGGCCTGGTCGAACGCGGCGTGCATCAGCTGGTGGTGGCCGGCGGCGAAACCTCCGGCGCCTGTGTGCAGGCGCTCGGCATTGCGCAGATGCAGATCGGCCCGCAGATCGACCCCGGTGTGCCGTGGTGCCACGCGCGCTCCGACGTCGCGCCCGAGACGGGTGTGCACATCGCACTGAAGTCCGGCAACTTCGGCAGTGACGATTTCTTCACCAAGGCCTTTACAGTGCTCGCATGACCGAGAACGAAGCCCGCGCAGAAATCTGCCGCGTCGGCCGCAGCCTGTTCGAGCGCGGCTACGTGCATGCCACGGCCGGCAACATCAGCGTGCGGCTGGACGACGGCTTCCTGATCACACCGACCGACGCATGCCTCGGCTTTCTCGACCCGGCGCGATTGGCCAGGCTCGATGCGCAAGGCCAGCAGACCAGCGGCGACCGCGCGAGCAAGACCATCGCGCTGCACACGCGAATCTACGCAGCCGCTCGCAAGTTCGATCCGAACACGGCCTGTGTGATCCACACGCACAGCACGCACTGCGTGGCGCTCACGTTGAACAACCCGGGTGACGAGCTGCTGCCCGCCCTCACGCCGTACTTCGTGATGAAGGTCGGCCACGTGCCGGTCATTCCGTACCACCGGCCCGGCGCACCCGAAGCGGCCGAACAGGTGGCGCAGGCCGTCGAGCGCCTCGGCGCTGCCGGCACGCCGATCCGTGCCGTGATGCTCGCGCGCCTGGGCCCCAATGTCTGGCACGACACGCCGGCCGCCGCCATGGCCGTGCTCGAGGAACTAGAGGAAACCGCCCGGCTTCAAATGCTTGCGAGCGCCGCAAGGCCTGCACCGCTGAACGCCGAACAGATCGATGAACTGCGCCGCACCTTCGGGGCGCGCTGGTAGTAGAAACACCCCCATGCCCCAATTCGCCGCCAACCTCTCGATGCTCTATCCGGAGCTCGCCTTTCTCGACCGCTTCGACGCCGCCGCGAAAGACGGCTTCAAGGCCGTGGAGTACCTCTTCCCGTACGACTTTTCGAAAGACGAGATCCTCGCAAGGCTGAAGCACAACGGCTTGCAGCAGGTGCTGTTCAACGGCCCTCCCGGCGACTGGAACGGCGGCGAACGCGGCCTGGCCTGCCTGCCCGGACGCGAGGCCGAGTTCCGCGAAGGCATCGCCAGGGCCATCGACTACGCCGTGGCGCTCGACTGCCCCCGCATCCACGTCATGGCCGGCCTCGTGCCCGAAGGCCTGGAGCGCGATGCGCTGCGGCCCGTGTACCTGGACAACCTGCGCTGGGCCGCGGCCGAAGCTGCCAAGGCAAACCGCGACGTGCTGATCGAGCCGATCAACACGCGTGACATTCCGGGCTTCTTCCTCAACCGCCAGGACCAGGCGCACGAGATCGTCGAGGCCGTCGGCGCACCGAACCTCAAGGTGCAGATGGATCTGTACCACTGTCAGATCGTCGAAGGCGACGTGGCCATGAAGATCCGCAAGTACCTGCCCACCGGCCGCGTCGGCCACATCCAGATCGCCGGCGTGCCAGAGCGTCACGAGCCCGACATCGGCGAGCAGAACTACCCGTACCTGTTCGACGTGATCGACGAGGTGTCGGCGCGGTGCGGATGGCAGGGCTGGGTCGGCTGCGAATACCGGCCGCGCCGCGGTTCGGAGCCGGGCGGCACCTCGGCCGGGCTCGGCTGGTTGCGCGCCTTGCAGCAGCGCGCATGAAGCTCGAAGCGCTGCGCATTCCAGTGCCGCTGCGAGGTTTCGCGGCGGGCGATGCGCAGCTGTTCGACGTCACGCTGGCCGGCGACAGGGTCGGGTCCGTCGTGGCCAGCGCTCAACAGCAGCACGCGCGCGGCACGCTGCTGAGCGCACTGGTCGAGGCGCATGCGCACATCGACAAGAACTACACCGTGCAGGACGTGGGTGCGGCGCAGGGCAATCTGTTCGCCGCCATCGACCGCATGAACAAGCACCGCGACAGCTGGACCGGCGAGTCGCTGCGCCTGCGCATGGAGCGCGCGCTGCACGACGCATGGCAATCGGGCGCGCGCGCGCTGCGCACGCACCTCGACTGGGTGCAGCCCGAGCCGCCCGCCGCCCTGCCCGTGTTCGAGGCACTGCGCGAAGAATGGCGTGGCCGCGTCGAGCTGCAGTTCGTTTCGCTCACGCCGCTCGACCTGTTCGCCGACCTTGCCGCCGGCGAGCGCATCGCATGCGAGGTGAAGCGTGCGGGCGGCGTGCTCGGCGCGTTCGTCTACCGCAACGAAGGCATCGTCCACAAGCTCGGGCGCGTGTTCGACCTCGCGCAGCAGCACGGGCTGGGGCTCGACTTCCATGTCGACGAAGGCCTCGACGCCGAAGCCAGCGGTCTGCGCAGCATCGCGCAACTGGTGCGTGCGCGCAATTTCAGGAACGGCGTGGCCTGCGGCCATGCCTGCTCGCTGTCGGTGCAGGGCGATGGAGTTGCCAATGAAACACTGGCGCTGTGCGCCGGCGCGGGCATTCACCTCGTCGCGCTGCCCACCACCAACCTCTACCTGCAAGGCGCCTGGGACCGCACGCCCGTGCAGCGCGGCATCACGCGCATCCGCGAGGCGGCGGCATGGGGCTTGCGTGCAAGCCTGGCAACCGACAACGTGCAGGACGCCTTCTACCCCTACGGCAGCTACGACCTCCTGGAGACCTTCGGCCTTGGTGTGCAGATGGCGCACCTGGCCCCGGCCTCCGACTGGCTCGACGCCGTCACCGTGAGCCCCGCGAAAGCCCTGGGGCTCGCATGGGACGGGCGCATCGCGCCGGGCTGCCCGGCGGACCTGCTGGTGTTGGCGGCAACCGACGAACACGAACTCATCGGCCCGCGCGGACGGCAACGCACCGTCATCCGCGCCGGCCGGGTACTGGAGAAAACACAATGAGCATGGGCAAGCCAATGGCCAATTACGCCGCCGCCAGGCGCGTGGGCGATTTCGTCTTCATGAGCGGCGTGGTCGCGGTCGACCCCGCCACGCGCCGCGCAGTCGCAGGCTACGACGCGATTACCGAGGCCGCACGCACCGCGCTGCAGGGTGTCGGCTACGCCACGGGGCAGATGTCGGTCGACGTGTTCGAGGCGCCCATCGTCGCGCAGAGCTGGTTCGTGCTCGAGCGCATCCGCCAGATCGCGGCCGAGCATGGCGGCACGATGGAAGACGTGGTGAAGCTGGTGCAGTACTTCCGCCACCTGCCGCACTACGCGTTCTACAACCGCGTGCGCGGCCTGTTCTATCCGGGCGAGCCGCCGGTGAGCACGGTGGTGGAGGTGTCGCGCTTCTTGCCGGGGGACGAAGTGCTGGTGGAAGTCGAAGCCACCATGTACCTGCCCCAGCGCTCGCCTTCTACTTGACGCCCGCGCCCTTCAGCAGGAACTCCGTCACCTGCTCGATCAGGTAGCGCCGGTCCTTGTCGTCGCCCTGCTGGGCCACGTTGCGGAAGTACGCGGCCTGGGTGGCGTGGTCGGCATAGAACTGCGTCACGGCCCAGATGTGGAACAGCACCAGCATCGGGTCGGCCTTGTCCATCAGGCCCTGGTTCATCCAGTTCTGGATCACGGCGGCGGCCTGGTCGGTGCGCTGCTTGCTCGTGTCCATCATGTCGTCGATGACCGGCGCGCCGCGCAACATCTCGGCGGTGAAGATGCGCGAGCGCAGCGGGTGCTCGAACGAGAACATCATCTTGCGCTGGATCAGGTCGCCCAGCACCTTGCGCGGGCCGAAGGCCTCGTCGCTGAAGCCGAACACCACGATCCAGTCGGTGAGGATGTCCTGCAGCACCTGGCGATACAGCGCTTCCTTGCTCTCTATGTAGTAGTGCAACTGCGCCTTCGAGAGCCCGGCCTTGTCGGCAATGGCCTGCGTCGATGCGCCGGCCAGCCCCTCGCTGGCGAACACTTCGATGGCGGCCTGGTTGATGAGGCCGAGCACCTGCGTGTACTTGCGCGAGCGGCCGCGCGTGGCGGGCGCCTCGCCGTCGCCTTCTTCGTTGATGGGAGGACGCGCGCTCACAGCTGGAGTTCCAGTTCCTGCCCCTTGGCGCGCGAGCAGCACAGGGCGACCTTGTGGCGGCGCTCGCTGCCCGTGAGGCAGAAGTCGCGATGCTCGGCGCCTGCACCGTCGCCCTCGACCACGCAGGTGCCGCACAGGCCCTGCTGGCACGACACGGGGATGTCGATGCCGACTTCGTGCAGCGCGTCGACGGCAGTCTGGTCTGCGGCAACGGGCACGCTGATGCCGCGCCGTGCGAGCTTCAGCGTGAAGGGCAGGCCGGTTGGGGTACCGGCATCGGTGGGTGCGGCGAAATATTCAGCGTGCAGCGCGTCTTCGGGCCAGTGCGCGGCCGCGTCGCGCACCGCCTGCATGAAGCCGCCGGGGCCGCACACGTACAGGTGCGTGCCAGGTGCGGGTCGGGCCAGCAGCGCTCGCAGGTCGATACGCTGCGAGGCGTCGCCCTGGTCGAGATGCAGCCGCAGATGCGGCGCCAGCGCGGGGTCGCGCAGCGCGCCGGCAAAGGCCAGGTGCTCCTCGCTGCGCGCGAACACGCAGAGCGTGAACGATGCGCCGCGCGCCGCGAGCGCCTGCGCCATCGCCAGGAGCGGCGTCATGCCGATGCCGCCGGCCATCAGCAGATGGTGCGCGGCCTCCTCGCGCAGCGGAAAGGTGTTGCGCGGCGCGCTGATCGCGAGCAGGTCGCCTTCGCGCACGCGCTCATGCATCGAGGCCGAGCCGCCGCGGCTGTCGAGTTCGCGCTTCACGCCGATCACGTACGAGTTGGCGCCGTAAGGCGCGCGCGCCAGCGAATACTGCCGCGAGAACCCACCAGGCATGTGCACGTCGATGTGCGCGCCGGCCTCGTAGGAAGGCAGCGGCCGGCCCCACGGATGGGCCAGTTCGAAGGCCAGTATTTCAGGCGTCTGCCGCGAGATGCGTTCGACGCGTACGGTGAGCGTGCGTTCGAGGCTCATGGTGATGTGTCTCCCTGCTTTCTGCGTTCTCTAGATGCTGCCCAGCTTGCGCGACACGCGCTCGATGAAGTGGCTGCGGTCGCTTGCAGTCACGGCGTTCATGTCGTGCAGCTGCAGCCACGTCACCTTGCAGCGCCATGCGAACAGCGCGCGCAATGCGCGCGTGAACAGCCGCCGGCCCGGGTCGCCGATCATCATCACGAACCAGCGCGGCGAGCCGCCGGTGGTCACCACCGTGAGCCGCTGGATGTGCCGCAGCCCCGACTTCGCGATCTGCCCCTTGCGCTGCGCCGGCAGGAAGGCCACGCCCGGCAGCCACACCCGTTCGAGCCAGCCCTTGAGCATCGACGGCGGTCCGTGGAACCAGGTCGGAAACACGAACACCAGGTGCTCGGCCCACAGCAGCGCCTCGACGTGGGGTTTCACGCGTTCGCGGATCAGGTCGGGGTTGTCGAGGTAGGCGATGCGCTCTTCGCGGGTCAGCGTCGGGTCGAAGCCCTCGGCGTACAGGTCGATGGCCTTGACGGGGTGCCGCGGCTGGAGCGCTTCGAGCGCGGTGCGGTAGAGCGCGTGGTTGAAGCTGTCGGGGTTCGGATGGCAGTGGATGACTAACGTTTTCATGGTTGAGGGCCGGTTCGCTCAGCGTTTCTTTGTTGCTGGCGAGACGGGGTCAGAGCCCAGGGGATAAAAGGCCGCGCAGTACCTTATGGCAACCCAGGCGCCGGCATCTGACCCCGGCGCAAGCCCCGCGCGACCCACGGGAAAAACGAAGCCGCCTACTTGCCCGTCAGCTTCTTGCGGACGTCGACACCGACGCCCTTGTTCACGAACTGCGTGGTGACGACCTTCGACAGGTCGACCTCGCCCGGCTTGTACAGGCCGGCCTTGACCATCTTGTCGTAGAAGTCCTTCACGCGCGCCTCGTCCATCGCGCCGATGCCCTTGGCGAGCGATTCGCCGCTGTCGACGATGCCCATCTTCTTCATCAGCTCGATGGAGCCCTGCGATGCGGCCACGGGCGAATCGGGGTTGATCTTGGCGATCATCTCGTTGGCCGCCTTGTTGTCGCCGTAGAGGTAGTTGTTCCAGCCGATGATCGAGGCCTCGACGAACTTGCGCACCGTCTCGGGCTTGTTCTTGATGAGGTCGGCGCGCGTCTCGACGGTGGTCGAGTAGGTCGAGAAGCCGTTGTCGGCCAGCAGCTGCACCACCGGGTCGAAGCCGGCCTGGGCCTTGATCGACAGCGGTTCCGAAATCGCATAGCCCTGCTGGATCGATTTCTTGTCGGCCAGGAAGGGGCCGACGTTGAAGGTGTAGGGCTTGAGCTGCGAGTCCTTGAAGCCGTGCTCCGATTTCATCCACTGCCAGAAGCTGAACTGGCCGTCCTTGCCGATGAAGGCCACGGGCGCCTTGGCCATGTCCTTGAAGGTGTCGAAGCCCTGGCCCGGGTGCGCGAACATGGCCTGCGGGTCTTTCTGGAAGAAGGCCGCGACGACCACGGTGGGCACGCCGTTCTTCACGTTGTCGAAGGACTGCAGCAGGTTGCCGGTCATCAGGAAGTCGACCTTGCCGGCCGGCAGCATCGGCCGGTTGTTGACCATCGGGCCGCCCTGCTGGATGTCGACGTCGAGGCCGTATTTCTTGTAGGTGCCGTCCACCAGCGCCTGGTAGAAGCCGCCGTGGCCGGCCTGCGCCTTCCAGTTGGTGGCGAATACCACTTTTTCCTGCGCCTGCGCGGCGAAGGCTGCGGTCAGCGCCAGGCCGAAGGCCAACGGGCGGAGATGGAAGGCGGGGATGCGCATGGGGACGTGCTCCTGTGGAGGTTTGGGAAAGTACGGGATGCGAAGACTATTCTTTTTCAGCGGTCGCGGGCCATGTCGGACGACCAGCCACGCGTTTTTCCGGGGTTCATCAAACCCATCGGATCGCTGCGCTTCTTGAACTCGATCTGCTGCGTGTCGATGGTCTTCATGCCGCCGTCCTCGATGGTGACGACATGCGGATTGAAGATCTTGCAGCCGCCCTGCGACTCGATCTCGCGGATCAGCTCGTACTGGTGGTCCTCGCCCTTCCAGCGTACGAGCAGGATGCCGAAGGTGCCGCACTCGCCATTGGCGCGCGCGAAGTCCTGGTGCTGCAGCACGTCGTCGCCGAAGATTTGCAGATGCCGCTCGACCACCGACGGGTCGAAGGGCTGGGCGTAGGCAACCTGCAGGTAGGTCCAGCTGCGGTCGGCCTTCAGAGCCTGCAGCGTCGTGTGGTTGAACGCGCACTCGTAGGCCGGAGGCAAGCCGTCGGCGAGCAGTTCGGCCTCGGTGCCGGCGACCGAGATCGTGCCGCCCTGTGCATCGGCCAGCGCACGAAAGTCCGCCATCGACCCGGGCGAGACCATGGCGAACACCGCATGCCGGTCGGCAGGAAAACGGTCGCGCATGGCCGTGTAGTAGGGCGAGAAGCGCGCCTCGACCGTGGACAGCAGGAAGATGTCGAGCGCGGGCGCCTGCGCCGCGACGGCGAAGGCTAGCGCGCCGCGGTACGTTTCGAACAGCACCGTGCAGTGCACCCATTCGACGGCCGGGCTCAGCGCGACCTCGACGTCGAGGATCACGCCGTTGGTTCCGTAGGCGTGGTGCACTTGCTGGATCTCGTCGCCATGCAGCTCGATGACGCGCGGTTCGCGCTCCACCGTCATCACGCGCGCGCGCAGCAGGTTGCCGGGGTCGCGCAGGATGCCGTGGCGGAATGAGCCGATGCCGCCGAAGCCGCCCGCGATGAAGCCGCCGATGCTGGCCACGTGCCAGGTCGAGGGCCACATGCGCAGCGCCTGGCCGGTCTCGCGCGCCGCGAGGTCGATGTCGTGCATGCGCGCGCCGGCTTCGACGCGGATGCGTCCGGGCTGGATGTCGAGCACGCGGCACATCTGCGTCACGTCGAGCACGATGCCGCCTTCGAGCGGCACGCACTGGCCGTAGTTGCCGGTGCCGCCGGCACGCACGGTGAGCGGCAGCTTCCACTTGGCCGCAACCACAGCCGCCTGCCGCACGTCGTCCTCGGTGCTGACCTTGACGACGAGGTCGGCCACGCAGCCCGCGAGCTGCGCGGTGAGGATGGGGCTGTACCAGTAGAAGTCTTTCGACAGCTGCTTGCGTTGCGCCGGCGCGGTGATCACATTGAGGCCGCGCAGGTCATTGCGCATTGCGTCCCAGTCGGCGGCAGGCGCGCTGGTTCCGTCGCATCCGGCAGGCACGGAGTTCATGGGACTTCCTGTCGTCTCTGTTCGGGGAACACCGCGGAACCGGCTTTGCCGGGCCGCTGGTGTTGCCCCCGGTAGGGGGTTGGCGAAGCGACACGAAGTGCGCGAAGACTGGGGGCGAGCCTAGTTCTCACGGCGCATCTCGCTTTCGTGCCAGTGGCCGAGCACGAGGCGCGACAGGGCGGCGAACACGATGAAGATCACGATGCCCAACAACGACACCAGCAGCAGCGCCGCGAACATCATCGGAATCTCGGTGCGGAAGCTCGACTCGAGAATGCGCGAGGCCAGCCCCGTTTCCTTGCCCGCTGTGCCGGCCGTGAACTCGGCCACCACCGCGCCGATCAGGCTCAGCCCGCCCGCGATCTTCAGGCCCGCCATGAAGTACGGCAGCGCGCTGGGCGCGAGCAGGTAGCGGAAGGTCTGCCACGGCGAGGCCTTGTAGAGCTGGAACAGGTCGCGAAGATTGCTGTCGGCGCTTTTCAGGCCGATGACGGTGTTCGACAGGATCGGAAAGAAGGCCACGATCCACGCGCACAGCAGCAGCGCCGCGGTGGTGTTCGACACGTAGATCAGGATCAGCGGCGCGATCGCGATGATCGGCGTCACCTGCAGGATCACGGCGATGGGGAACAGGCCGATTTCCACCCACTTGAAGAGCGCGAACGCGATCGCCAGAAGCACGCCCCCGACGATGGCCGCACCGAGCGCGAGCAGCGTGAGCTTGATCGTGAACCACAGGGCGCTGGAGAGAGAATCCCAGTTGTCGAACAGCGTGCGAAGAATGAGCGAGGGTGCGGGGAGGATGTAGTGCGGGATGTTGTTGGCGCGCACGGTCCATTCCCAGAGCAGCAGGAGCGCCGCGATGATGACGACGGGCGCCACGATGCGCAGCATCGACTCGCGGCGGCGCAGCTTGTCTTCGTGGGCGCGCAGCGCGGCCTCGGAGGGCACCGCATCCGCATTGGCGTCCGCAAGGGCGACGGGCTCAGTGATCGATGTCGAGGCCATGCAGCGCTCCGTGCAGGGATTGGGACACCGCCGTGCAATGCGCGTTGTAGCGGCTCGATGTGCGGAACTCTTCGCCGCGCGGGTAGGGCTCGTCGATGCGGATCTCGTCGATCACGCGCCCCGGGCGCGCCGCCATCACGACGATGCGGTTCGACAGGTACACCGACTCGTACACGCTGTGCGTGACGAACACCACCGAGAAGCGGTGCTCGCGCCAGATGGCGAGCAGATCGTTGTTGAGCTTGATGCGCGTCATCTCGTCGAGCGCGGCAAAGGGCTCGTCCATCAGCAGCAGGCGCGGGTGCGTGACCAGCGCGCGCGCGATCGACACGCGCATCTTCATGCCGCCCGAGAGCTCGCGCGGATACACGTCGGCAAAGCGCGAGAGGCCGACCATCTCGAGCACCTGCTGCACCACCGGCGCCGCTGCGTCGCGGCTCATGCCGGCGAGCTTGAGCGGCAGCCACACGTTGTCGAACACCTTGGCCCAGGGCATGAGCGTGGGCTCCTGGAACACGAAGCCCAGGTCGCGGTCGCTTTGTGTCTTGCCGGTGTTGGCGCCCGACCAGTGCATGTCGCCCGAGCTGAGCCGCGTCAGCCCCGCGATGAGGCGCAGCGCGGTGCTCTTGCCGCAGCCCGAGGGGCCGAGGAAGCTGATGAAGTCGTGCTCGCCGATGTCGAGCGACATGCCCTGCAACGCGAGCGTGCCGTTGGCGAAACGCTTGCTGACGTTGCGCAGGGTGACCAGGGGCGGTGGGGTGGGGACGGACATCATTTCCAGGCCGGTTCGTTGGCGAGGCGCGAGAGCGGAAAGCGGTCGACTTCTTGCAGCAACTCGACGAAGCGGCGGCCCACGTGGTCGAGCACGGCGGCGCCCTTTTCGGCCGTGGCGCGCGTGGCGTCGCCGGCTGCGCCCGCGGGGTTGATGTCGTGCATCTGCCAGCCGAGCTTGCCGCTGGGGGTGATCGACAGGAACTTGTTCTCGGCGGCCAGTTGCTCCGTCATCGAGCTGAAGTTCTGGAACCGGTCCTTGCGCACGCAGTCGGGCGCGAGGTGCAGCATGACCGAGCTTTCGAGATCCCCGGCGTGAATGCCGTGCCGGCCCTCGTGCGCGGTGAACAGGCCCTCGGGCAGGCCCAGCGTGTACCAGTTGGCGGCCACGACCATCATGTCGTGTTCCTCGCGCAGGTCGCGCGCAACGATGTCCATCACGCTCATCTGGCCGCCGTGGCTGTTGTAGAGCACCAGCTTGCGCACACCGGCCTTCGCGACGCAGGCGCCGATGTCCTTCCACAGCGTGATCAGCGTGTTGGCGGACACCGTGAGCGTGCCCGGATAGCGCGAATGCTCGTTGCTCTTGCCGTAGGGCACGGTGGGCAGAAACAGCACCGGCAGGTCGTCGGGCAGGTGCGGCAGCGTGGCGTGCACCATGCCGTCGATGGTGGCGGTGTCGGTCGACATCGGCAGGTGCGGGCCGTGCTGCTCGGTCGCGCCCACGGGCAGCACGGCAATGAGCCGTTCACGGTCGAGGCGGGAGAACTCTTCGCTGGTCAGGTCGGACCAGAAACGGCTGCGCAAGGGGACCGGGTTCATCGTGGCGTACCTCGTGGTGACGGGCAGTAGGAGCGGGGATGATGATCTAAATCATCCATTCGGTCAAAAAAAGATGGATTGGCGGGTTACCCACGCCGCGGCCGCCGAATGCAGCACCCCTTGATGGCGGCTCTCCTTGGGCATATAAGTCGTTCATGTTTCCTCGGCTTGTCGCAAGGCGGAAAGGGGACGCTATGAAGAGACGCATCTACTGGCTGATGCCGGACCTGGCGAGCGCCAGGCGGGCGATGGACGATCTGGTGCGGGCGCGCGTCGACGTTGCGCGCATTCATTTCGCCGGACCGGAAGGCATGGACATGGCCGGGCTCCATGCGGCCAACGTGTGGCAGACCTCGGACGTGGTCCACGCAGCCAAGACCGGGTGGGCGGTCGGCAGCGCCTGCGGCATCGTCGTCGGCCTCATGGCTGCCCTGATGTTTCCGATCTTCGGCGACGACCCCGAATGGGAAGTGGCCGTGCTGGTGGCCGTCGTGGGTGGCGTGGTCGGCACTTGGTCGGCCAGCATGATCGGCATTTCCATCCCCAGTCCCAGGCTGCAGCGTTTCGAGGGCGCCATCGCGCAGGGACAGATCCTGCTGATGGTGGACTTGCCGCGTTCGCGCGTGCGGGACATCGAGGCGCTGCTGCAGTCTGCGCATCCCGAGGCCCGGTTCGAGGGCGAAGAGCCGCGAATCCCGGCGTTTCTCTGAAGCGCGAATGAGCCCTGAACCCATGATGCCGAGCCGAGGGACCGCACATGATCATGGCCGCCGCCCTGTTGCTCATCGTGCTCGGCTCGGTGCTGTTCCACGTCTTCAATCCATGGTGGACGACGCCCCTGGCTTCGAACTGGCAGCCGATGGACGACACCCTGACCATCACGCTGGTGATCACGGGGATCTTCTTCGTCGTCATCAACGTGTTCGTCGCCTACATGCTGGTGCGCTTTCGCCATCGCGAGGGGCACCGGGCGGCGCATGAGCCCGAGAACAGGAAGCTCGAGCGCTGGCTGATCGGCGGCACCACCGTCGGCATCATGGCGCTGCTGGCGCCCGGCCTCGTGGTGTACGCGAACTACGTCAGGGAGCCCCGCGACGCCCTCGTGCTGGAGGTGCTGGGCCAGCAGTGGCAATGGCGCTTCCGCTTCCCGGGGCCGGACGGCAAGCTGGGCGCGAGCGACGCACGCTTCGTCAGCGCCACCAATCCGTTCGGGATCGACCCGGGCGACCCCGCCGGGCAGGACGACCTCCTGATCCCAGGCGACGAGGTGCACCTGCCGCTCGGCAAGCCGGTGCTGGTGCTGATGCGCTCGAACGACGTGCTGCACGACTTCTTCGTACCGCCGTTCCGCGCCCGAATGAACATGGTGCCGGGGCAGGTCAGCCGCTTCTGGTTCACCCCGAGCGTCGCGGGCCGCTACGAGGCGCTCTGCGCGCAGCTGTGCGGTGTGGGCCATCCCAACATGCGCGGCTACGTGGTGGTGGAGGACCCGGCGAACTACAAGGCCTGGTACGCGGCGCTGCCGAGCTTCGCCAAGTCGCAGGCCAAGGCGCCCGAGGCGCCGGCCGGCGCCTCTGTGGCAGGCGGCGGCGCACGCGTCGAGCAGGGCCGCGCGCTGGCGGACGCCAAGGGCTGCGTGGCCTGCCACACGATCGACGGCAGCCCGCGCGTGGGGCCGACCTGGAAGGGCCTGCACGGCAAGACCGAGACGATGGCGGACGGCTCCACCGCGCTGGTCGACGAAGCCTATCTGCGCAGCTTCATCCGCGATCCGCAGGCCCGCCATGTGAAGGGCTTCCCGCCGGTCATGCCCAAGATCGAAATGACCGATGAAGAACTGGCCGCGCTGGTGGCCTACATCCAGAGTCTGGGCAGCCCGCCGGCGCAGGCTGCCGCCGAACAGAAGGCTGCGCGATGAACTCTTCTTCGCCCACGGGGCAGGCCATGCCCCACGCCGACGACGCCGGGCACCCCGCGCCGCGGAGTTTCCTGACCCGCTACGTCTGGAGCCAGGACCACAAGGTGATCGCCGTCCAGTACGCCTGCACCGCCATCGCGGTGGGCGTGGTGGGCGTGGTGCTGTCCAACCTGATGCGGCTGCAGCTGGGCTTTCCGGGCCAGTTCGAATTCATCAATGCCGAGCGCTACTACCAGTTCGTGACCATGCACGGGATGATCATGGTGATCTACCTGCTCACGGCGCTGTTCCTCGGCGGCTTCGGCAACTACCTGATCCCGCTGATGGTGGGGGCGCGGGACATGGTCTTTCCCTACCTCAACATGCTGAGCTTCTGGGTCTACCTGCTGTCGGTGGTGGTCCTGATGGCGAGCTTCTTCGTCCCGGGCGGACCGACCGGCGCGGGCTGGACGCTGTATCCGCCGCAGTCGATCCTGCCCGGCACGCCGGGCCATGCGGGCGGCATCGTGCTGATGCTGGTGTCGCTGCTCATCTTCATCGTGGCGACCACGATGGGCGGCCTCAACTACGTGACCACCGTGCTGCAGGCGCGCTGCGAAGGCATGACGCTGCTGCGCATGCCGCTCACGGTGTGGGGCATCTTCGTCGCCACCATCCTTGCGCTGCTCGGCTTTCCGGCACTGTTCGTCAGCGGCGTGATGCTGCTGCTCGACCGGACGCTGGGAACCAGCTTCTTCATGCCGGCGCTGGTGTCGATGGGCCAGGTGACGGGCTACAAGGGCGGCAGCCCGCTGCTGTTCCAGCACCTGTTCTGGTTCTTCGGTCATCCGGAGGTCTACATCGTGGCGCTGCCGGCCTTCGGCATCGTCTCCGACCTGATCAGCGTGCACGCGCGCAAGTGCATCTTCGGCTACCGCATGATGGTGTGGGCCATCGTCGCCATCGGCGCGCTCAGCGTGGTGGTCTGGGCGCACCACATGTTCGTGAGCGGCATGAACCCGTACTTCGGCTTCTTCTTCGCGACCACCACGCTGATCATCGCGGTGCCCACCGCGATCAAGGTCTACAACTGGATCCTGACGCTGTGGCGCGGCGACATCCACCTGACGGTGCCGATGCTGTTCGCGCTGGCCTTCCTCTGCACCTTCCTCATCGGCGGGCTGACCGGCCTGTTCCTCGGCAACGTGAGCGTGGACATCCCGCTCTCGGGCACCTATTTCGTGGTGGCGCACTTCCACATGGTGATGGGTGTGGCGCCGCTGCTGGTGGTGTTCGGTGGCATCTACCACTGGTTCCCCAAGGTCACGGGCCGCATGCTCGACGACCGGCTTGGCCGGGTGCATTTCTGGATCACCTTCCTCGGCACCTACGCGGTCTTCTTCCCGATGCACTACCTTGGCGTGCTGGGCATGCCGCGGCGCTACTACAACTTCGATGGCTACAAGTTCATTCCGCCGTCGGCGTTCAGCCTGAATGAAGTCATCACCGTGATCGCGATGATCATCGCCCTGGCCCAGCTGCTGTTCATCGCCAACCTGGCCTGGAGCGCCTGGCACGGCCGGCCCGCCGAGGCCAACCCATGGCGTGCCGCCTCGCTCGAATGGCAGACGCCCGCCACGCCGCCGGGCCACGGCAACTGGGGGCCGCGGCTGCCGGTGGTCTACCGGTGGGCCTATGCCTATGGAGAGCCGGGCGCGGCGGAAGATTTCATCGCGCAGAACGCGCCGCCGCAGGCCGGGGCCGGGGAGCCCGAGCCGGAAGGCCAGAGCGAGGTCCGGGGAGCGCCGGCATGAGCGCAGCGCCGGGCCGTTCCCAAGCAAGCTCGCACCGCAGTGCGCAGCACGGAGGTCTCTTGACGACCGCGGTTGCCGCCTGGAGCGTCCGCGGCGGCCGGCCCCGCGATGCGCGCGCGAGCGCGGCCAGCATCGGCCTGTGGGTCTTCATGGGCGTGGCCACCGCGCTGTTCTCGCTCTTCATCGTGGCCTACGTGATGCGCATGAGCGGCGACGACTCGATGACGATCGCGCTGCCGTGGCAGCTCTGGCTCAGCTCGGCGCTCCTGGTGGCGGGCAGCGTGGCGCTGCAAGGGGCCGGTGGCGCATCGCGCGGCGCCGACCCGATGCGGGCGCGCCGCCTGCTGCTGGCGGGAGGCCTCTGCGCGGTGGGCTTCCTGGGCGTGCAGCTGTGGGCCTGGCAGGCGCTGCTGAGCGCGCAGGTGATGCCGGCCGGCAATCCGGCGGGCAGCTTCTTCTATCTGTTGACCGCGATGCACGGGCTCCACCTGGCAGGTGGGCTGGTCGGGTGGGCCTGGACGGCGCACGCCGCATGGCCCGATCCCGCCAGGGCCGCATGGCGCATCGCGCTGTGCGCGCGCTACTGGCACTTCATGCTGGCGGTGTGGCTGGTGCTGTTCGCGCTGCTGGGGTGGGTGACGCCGGAGGTGGCGCGCTTCGTCTGCGGCACATCCTGAGGAGGCATCCATGAACAACACCGCAACCATCGCGGCAACGCCGTTGAATCCGACCCTTGCCGCAAGCGGCTGGCGCGGGCTGATTGCCGACTGGTCTTCCGATCGCCAGGCGTTCCACGTCTCGTGGGGCAAGGCGATGATGTGGATCTTCCTGCTCAGCGACACCTTCATCTTCAGCTGCTTCCTGACCGGCTACATGACGGTGCGCGCCTCGACCACCGTGCCGTGGCCCAACCCGAGCGAGGTGTTCGCGCTCCACGTGGCGGGCGCCGACGTCCCGTTGCTGCTGATCGCGATCATGACCTTCGTGCTCATCAGCAGCAGCGGCACGATGGCGATGGCCGTCAATTTCGCCTACCGCCGCGACCGCGTGAACGCCGCCACGCTGATGATCGTGACCGCGACCCTCGGCGAACTCTTCGTCGGCATGCAGGCCTTCGAGTGGTCCAAGCTGATCCTGCATGAAGGCGTGCGGCCCTGGGGCAACCCGATGGGCGCGGCGCAGTTCGGCTCGACCTTCTTCATGATCACGGGCTTTCACGGGCTGCACGTGTCGGCCGGCGTGGTCTTCCTGTTCACCGTGGCCTTCAAGCTGATCCGCGGCGACTACGACAAGAAGGGCAACTACCAGATCGTCGAGATCGCCGGGCTGTACTGGCACTTCGTGGACCTCGTGTGGGTCTTCATCTTCGCGCTGTTCTATCTCTGGTGAGGACGACCATGAACCCCGACACCGGCCAACAACATCCGATCGGCCTCTATCTCAAGATCTGGGGGCTGCTGTTCGTGCTCAGCACGATGTCGTACCTGGTCGACTACTTCCATTTCCATGGGTACCTGCGCTGGACCCTGATCATTGTCTTCATGCTGCTGAAGGCGGGGCTGATCGTCTCGGTCTTCATGCACATGGCCTGGGAGCGGCTGTCGCTGGTCTATGCCATCCTGGTGCCGCCCCTGTGCCTGCTGGTCCTGGTGTGGTTGATGGCGGCGGAGGCCGGCCACACCTTCCTGACACGGATGACGTTCTTCCACTGATGGCGGCGCGGGCGGCGGCCCGGCTCAGCGCCGCACCACGTAGCGCGTCACCACCGGCGGCGACTCGCCCAGGTGGAACGCCAGCCGGCGCTCGCGCAGCGCCATGTCGCTCGCGGTGGCGCGGTTGAAGCGGCGCAGGTGATCGGTCCACGATTCGTCGACGATCTGCTCCACATAGCGTTCCGGCTGCGCAATGTCGTGCAGCAGCTCCCAGCCGATGGCGCCCTGGCTCAGGCGCGCACGGCGGGTCTGCTGCATCACGAGGTGGAAGGCGGGGGCGCGGGCCGGGTCGATCATGAATTCCACTGTGATGACCACGCGGCCGTCTTCCTGCGGCGCCTCGGCGGGCGGGCCGGCGGCCCAACCGGCCTGGGCGGGGCTGGTGTCGTCCTCGCCGCTCACGTCGGTCACCCAGCGCAGCGCGGCGAGCATCAGCAGCGTGCCGCTGACGGCAGCCACGCACAGGCTGGCGACCAGCGTGGTGACCGTGGCCACCTGGCCCCAGAGCGCTGCGCCGATCGCGCTCGCGCCCATGATCGCCATCTGGTACATCGACATGCCGCGCGCGCGCACCCAGTCGGGCAGCGCGAGCTGGGCCGACACCGACAGCGAATTGGCCACCGTGATCCATGCCATGCCGCCGAAGAACATCGCCGGCACCGCGACCCATGCATTCGGCGCGAAGGCCATGACGGCGGTGGCGCCCGACTGCAGCAGCGTGCCGCGCAGCACCAGCTGGTCGCGCCCCATCGCCTGGCGCAGCCGCGGCAGGAACAGCACCGCGACGATCGCGCCCGAGCCCATGGCCGCCAGCAGCAGCGTGAAGGTGCCGGCGCCGCCGCCCTCGAGGTTGCGCGCCAGCAGCGGCAGCAGCGCCAGCAGCGCGGTCGAGTGGAAGAAGAAGATCGAGATGCGCGTGAGCACCGCGCGCATGCGCTGCGACTGCCGCACGAACTGCACGCCCACGCGCATCGCGCTGACGAGCTTCTCGCGGCCCAGCGGGTTGGGTGTGTGCTCGCGCCGCCAGCGCAGCACCACGAAGCCCGAGGCCACCGACAGCACCGCGTTCAGCGCGAACACCCACACGGTGCCTGCGCTCGCGATCAGCATGCCGGCCGTGAGCGGGCCGACGATGCGCGAGGCGTTCATCGCGATGCCGTTCAGGCCCAGCGCGGCCGGCAGCTGCGGGCGCGGCACCAGCTCGGGCACGATGGCCGCAAACACCGGCCAGCGCAGCGCCAGGCCGATGCCGTTGGCGAAGGTCAGCGCCAGCAGCAGCGGCGCGGTCATGAGGTCGAGCGCCAGCGCCGCGCACAGCACGATGGCCGTGCCGGCCAGCCAGAACTGCGTGGCCACCAGCCAGCGCCGGCGGTCCAGGATGTCGGCCAGCGCGCCGCTGGGCAGGCCCAGCAGGAACACCGGCAGCGTGGAGGCCGACTGCACCAGCGCCACCCAGATCGGCGAGGTGGTCAGCGAGGTCATCATCCACGCGGCGGCCACGTCGTTCATCCACATGCAGATGTTGGCGACGAGCCAGGTGCTCCACAGCATGCGGAACACGGGAAGCTGGAGCGGCACGAGGGCCGCGAGCTTCGCCGGCTGCGGCCGCACGGGCGGGATCGGTGTCTCTTCGGGGGATATGGGTGGCATGTGGCGCTATTTTGGCCCCGGCGCCTGCAGGCTTCGCGATCCCGCCATTCCGCGAACACCGAGGAACCGGCTTTGCCGGGCCTCAGGTGTTGCCCCCTGCAAGGGGGGTGGCGAAGCGACACGAAGTGCGCGAAGCCTGGGGGGTGTGCCTAGGTTCTATCGCTGCGCGCCAGGCGGTGCTCGAGCCTTCTCAGCATGGTGGTCAGCACCAGCGTCATCACCCAGTAGATGACCGAGATCGCGAGGTACGGCTCCCAGTAGCGCGCGTAGGCACCCGCCACGGTGCGCGCCGCGTACGCCAGCTCGGCCAGGCCGATGGCCGAGACCAGCGACGTGTCTTTCAGCAGCGCGATCGCGTTGTTGCCAAGCGGCGGCAGCATGCGGCGAAAGGCCTGCGGCAGCACCACGTAGCGCATCACCTGCGCGGGCGAGAAGCCGATCGAGCGGCCCGCATCGAACTGTCCGCGCGAGATCGACTGGATGCCGGCGCGGAACACCTCGGAGATGTAGGCCGCCGAATTGAGCGTGAGCGCCACCACGCCGGAGATGAGTGCGCCGTGCTCCTGCTTGAGCGTGCGCGCGAGCTCGCCGTCGATCAGGATGCCCGTCGTCGGGTGGATGAACACCGGCATCACCGCGAAGTGGATCAGCAGGATCTGCACGAACAGCGGCGTGCCGCGGAAGAAGCTCACGTACACAGTGGCCGGCCAGCGCAGGAAGAAGCGCGCGACCCAGGTCCACGGTGCGTGGCGCGGATGCGCGAGCCGAGCGAGCGCGAGGCACAGGCCCCAGCTCGAACCCAGCAGCACGCATACCACGGTCATGCGCAGCGTCATCCAGGCGCCTTGCCAGAACAGGTCCTTGTATTCGACCAGGATGTCCCATCGGAACCATCCGAAAAGAAGAACTGGTTGTTCCATCTATCGCCTCCGCTTCATCGCGTCAAACTCAAAAAACAAACGGCCGCATCGTGGCGGCCGTGATCGGATCACAGGTGGGGTGCGGCTCAGCGGACGTTCGGGTCCTTGTTGAACCACTTCTTGTAGATCGTCGCGTAGCTGCCGTCGGCGCGGATGGCCGCGAGGCCGGCCGTGAGCTTGTCGAGCAGGGCCTTGTCGCCCTTCTTCACGACGATGCCGAAGCCCTCTTCGGGGAAGGACTTGTCGTCCAGCGTCTTCAGGTCGGGGTTTTGCGCCACGCGATAGGCGATGACGCCGTTGTCGCCCATGGCGGCATCGACGCCGCCGCCGGCCAGCTCGGAAATGATGAGCGGCGTGCTCTCGAAGCGGCGGATGTCGGGGTTGGTCTTGCCGAACTCGCGCGAGGCGATGTCGTCGGCGGTGGAGGCGCTGACCACGGCGATCTTCTTGCCGGCCAGGTCCTTCAGCGAGGCGACCTTGCTGTTCTTCGGCAGCGCGATCAGCTGGCGGGCCGCGAAGTACGGCGGCGTGAAGTCGTAGCTCTGCTTGCGCTTCTCGTTGATGGTCACGCCCGAGATGACGAGGTCGACGTCGCCGTTGTTCAGCGCGCCGAAGATGCCGGTGAAAGGCGTGTTGACGATCTTGATCTTCAGGCCCTGCTGCTTCGCGATGGCGTTGATGATGTCGATGTCGAACCCGACGATCTGCTTGTCCTTGTTCTCGAAGGCGAAGGGCGCGTAGGTGGCGCTGGAGGCCACGGTGAGTTCGCGGTTCTGAGCCTGGGCACTGAATGCGAGCGTGGCGGCTGCGAGGCCAAGGGCCAGGGCGCGGCGGAGGAGATTCATTCGAGGTCCTTGTTTTTCGCCGTCCGGCGGGAGTTGGTGGGCGGGGATTTTAGGCTGTCGCTATCGGGCGGCCGCGTCGCCGCATGCACTCAGCGTGCCAGATGCCCCAGCGGCAGCGCGCTGCTCGCCTTCACCTCGCCCAGCGAGAAACTGGTGTGGAGGTCCTTCACGTTCGGCAGGTTCATCAATTGCTGGCGCGCAAAGGACGAGAAGCTGTCGAGATCCTGCGCCACCACCTGGAGTTCGAAGGTGCCGGTGCCGCTGATGTAGTGGCAGGCCACCACCTCGGGCATCCTGCGGATCGCGTCCTCCAGCTTGCGGGTGGCCTCGTGGGTGACGCGCTCGGTGTCCACGCGCACGAAGGCAAGCACGCCGAGCCCGATCTTGTGGCGGTCGATCTCGGCGTGGTAGCCCTTGATGACGCCCGCCTCCTCGAGTGCCCGCACCCGGCGCCAGCAGGGCGCGGCCGAGAGCCCCACGCGTTGCGCAAGCTCGGCGTTGGTGAGGCGACCGTCGGCCTGCAGTTCTTGCAGAATTGCGAGGTCGAACTTATCGATGCTTTCCATTGGTGAGGATTTTAAGCAAGATTCTTTCTGGAAGCCGCTTTTTAGAGGCAAAGAACGCAAACACCTGTCGCCGACCCCGGCATACACTTTGCGTGACCATGGGCTCGCGCCCTACCGGGCACAGACCCAAGCAATCAGCCAGGCCCACAAGGCCCTGCCATACGGAGACAGACACCATGAACGCCCCGCTGCCCGAGCACATCCGCAAGGCGCTAGAAACCGTCACGCTCGACGACAAGTACTCCCTCGACTACGGCCGTGCCTTCATGAGCGGCGTCCAGGCCCTCGTGAAGCTGCCCATGCTGCAGCAACTGCGCGACAAGCAGGCCGGCAAGAACACCGCCGGGTTCATCAGCGGCTACCGCGGCTCTCCGCTTGGCGGCTACGACCAGGCGCTGTGGAAGGCAAGCAAGTTCCTCAAGGAACGGAACATCGTCTTCCAGCCCGGCGTGAATGAAGAGCTGGCGGCCACCGCACTGTGGGGCACCCAGCAGCTGGGCTTCTCGCCCGCGGGCACCAACAAGTTCGACGGCGTGTTCGGCATCTGGTACGGCAAGGGCCCGGGCGTGGACCGCTGCTCCGACGTCTTCAAGCATGCCAACATGGCCGGCACCACCGAATTCGGCGGCGTGATCGCGGTGGCGGGCGACGACCACATCTCCAAGAGCAGCACGGCCGCGCACCAGAGCGACCATATCTTCAAGGCCTGCGGCACGCCGGTGTTCTTCCCCACGAGCGTGCAGGAAATCCTCGACCTGGGCATCCATGCCTTCGCCATGAGCCGCTTCTCGGGCGTGTGGTCGGGCATGAAGACGATCCAGGAGATCGTCGAGTCGAGCGCCACGGCGATGATCGACCCCGAGCGCGTCGAGATCGTCATCCCCACCGACTTCGAGATGCCGCCCGGCGGCCTGCACATCCGCTGGCCCGACCATGCGCTGGAGCAGGAAGCCCGGCTCATGCACTACAAGTGGTATGCCGCGCTGGCGTACATCCGCGCCAACCGGCTGAACCACAACGTGATCGAGGGCCCGAACGACCGCTTCGGCATCATGGCCAGCGGCAAGGCCTTCAACGACACGCGCCAGGCGCTGATCGACCTCGGCCTGGACGACGCGGCCTGCCGCCAGCTCGGCATCCGCCTGCACAAGGTGGGTGTGGTGTGGCCGCTCGAGGCGCAGCTCACGCGCGAATTCGCCACCGGCCTGCAGGAGATCCTGGTGGTCGAGGAGAAGCGCCAGGTCATCGAATATCAGCTCAAGGAAGAGCTCTACAACTGGCGCTCCGACGTGCGCCCCAACGTGGTCGGCAAGTTCGACGAGGGCGAAGTGCACGCGGCCGAGGGCTACTCGGGCGGCGAATGGTCGATGCCCAACCCGACCGCGCACACCCTGCTGCGCGCCAATGCCGACCTGAACCCCGCGCTGATCGCCAAGGCCATCGCCTCGCGCCTGAAGAAGACCGGCCTGCTGGCCGCCGCCGGCGCTGACATGGCCGCGCGCATCGATGCCCAACTCGCCATCCTCGAAGCCAAGGAACGCGCGATGGTGGTGCAGCAGGCCTCCACCAGCGTGGCCGACGCCACGCGCCAGCCCTGGTTCTGCTCGGGCTGCCCGCACAACACCAGCACCGTGGTGCCCGAAGGCTCGCGCGCCATGGGCGGCATCGGCTGCCACTTCATGGCGACCTGGATGGACCGCTCCACCATCGGCTTCACGCAGATGGGCGGCGAGGGCGTGCCATGGGTGGGCCAGCAGCCCTTCACCACTGACCAGCACATCTTCGCGAACCTGGGCGACGGCACGTACTTCCACAGCGGCCTGCTCGCCATCCGCCAGAGCATCGCGGCGGGTGTGAACATCACCTACAAGATCCTCTACAACGACGCGGTCGCCATGACCGGCGGCCAGCAGGTCGGCGAGCGGCCGGAAGGCCACTCGGTGCTGCAGATTGCCGAGAGCCTGCATGCCGAGGGCGCCGCGAAGGTCGTGATCGTGACCGACGAGCCCGAGAAGTACGAGGGCGTGAGCATCCCCGGCGACCATGTCCAGGTGAAGCACCGCGACCTGCTCGACGAGGTGCAGCGCGAGTTCCGCAAGATCCCCGGCACCACGGCCATCATCTACGACCAGACCTGCGCGACCGAGAAGCGCCGCCGCCGCAAGCGGGGCACGGCCGTCGATCCGGCCAAGCGCGTGGTCATCAACGAGCTGGTCTGCGAAGGCTGCGGCGACTGCAGCGTGCAGAGCAACTGCCTGTCGGTCGAACCGCTGGAGACCGAGTTCGGCCGCAAGCGCACCATCAACCAGAGCAGCTGCAACAAGGACATGAGCTGCCTGAAGGGCTTCTGCCCGAGCTTCGTCACCGTCGAAGGCGGTCAGCTCAAGAAGAAGGGCAAGAACAAGGGCGCCACGCCGGCCGAGTTCGGCCTGCTGCCCGAGCCCGCGATTCCGTCGCTGGTCGGCGGCAAGGTCTGGGGCGTGGTGGTGGCGGGCGTCGGCGGCACCGGCGTGATCACCATCGGCCAGCTGCTCGGCATGGCGGCGCACATCGAGGCCAAGGGCATCGTCACGCAGGATGCGGCCGGCCTCGCGCAGAAGGGCGGCGCCACCTGGAGCCACGTGCTCATCGGCGACACGCAGGACGACATCCGCACCACGCGCGTCGGCACCGCGGCGGCCGACCTGATCCTGGCCTGCGATCCGCTGGTCACGGTCAACGGCGAAACCATGGCGCGCATGCGCGAAGGGCGCACGCACGTGGCGCTCAACAGCCACAGCTCGCCGACGGCGGCTTTCGTGCGCAACGCCAACTGGCAGAACCCCGAAGACGCTTGCGCCGCCGAGATCGCGCGCGCCGTGGGCGTCGACGGCGTGGGCACCTTCGACGCCGATGCCGCCGCCACCACGCTGATGGGCGACAGCATCTACGTCAACCCGATGATCCTGGGCTACGCCTGGCAAAAGGGCTGGATCCCGCTGGCGCACGAGTCGCTGATGCGCGCCATTGAACTCAACGCCGTGGCCGTCGAGAACAACAAGACGGCGTTCGAATGGGGCCGCCAGGCGGCGGTGCGTCCTGAGGAGCTGCAAAAGCGCGTGCGTCCCGGCCAGGTCATCGAGTTCAAGAAGCGCGAATCGGTCGAAAGCCTGGTCGCGCGCCGCGTCGAGTTCCTGACCGGCTACCAGAACGCCGCCTACGCCGACGAATACAGGCAGTTCGTCGGCAAGGTGCAGCAGGCCGAATCGGCCGCCGGCAAGAGCACCGCGCTGACCGAAGCGGTTGCGCGCTATCTGTTCAAGCTGATGGCCTACAAGGACGAGTACGAAGTCGCCCGCCTGCACACCGATCGCAGCTTCCTCGACCGCGTCGAAGGCATGTTCGAGGGCGACTACAAGCTCAACTACCACCTGGCGCCGCCGCTCATCGCGAAGAAGGACGCCAAGGGGCAGCTCCAGAAGCAGAAGTTCGGCCCCTGGATGCTCACGGGCTTCCGCTTCCTCGCGAAGCTGAAGGGCCTGCGCGGCACGGCGCTCGACATCTTCGGCCGCACCGAGGAGCGCAAGACCGAGCGCGCGCTGATCGGCGAGTACCGCGCCAGCATCGAGGAAGTGATCGGAGGCCTGCGCGCGGACAACTACGCGCTGGCGCTGGAAATCGCGGCCCTGCCCGAGCAGATCCGCGGTTACGGCCACGTGAAGGATCGCAACCTGGCGGCGGCCCGCACCCGCTGGAGCGAGCTGATGGCCAAGTGGCGCAATCCGCAGGGGCAGCGCGCGGCGGCCTGATCTTCAGGGCTCTTCAGGGCTGGTTGACCATGCAACGGGCGCCCGATGAGCGCCCGTTGCTATTCAAAACATAGCGAAACGGCGCGCAATCCTCTGCCCGGAAAGCCCTCCCGGCCGCGCCGGATAAGCGCGCGGAGCGGTCATCTGCGCCGAATACAATGGCCGGTGCTGTGCGCGGCCAAGCCCCGCCGCGCTTTGACTTGCGGTCCGCCTCCTTCGCGGCCGCGAAGCCCAAGGAACCGCGGGCACGTCCTGCGCTCCCATCGTTTTCTCTTCCCTCTGCTGGAGACTCTCTTGTTCATTTCCTCTGCTTTCGCCCAGACCGCGCCCGCTGCAGCCGGCGGCGGTGACATGTTGTCCTCCCTCGGCAGCATGCTGCCGCTGGTGCTGATGTTCGTGGTGCTGTACTTCGTCATGATCCGGCCCCAGATGAAGCGCCAGAAGGAAGCCCGCGCCATGATCGAGGCCCTGGCCAAGGGCGACGAAGTCGCCACCGCCGGCGGGGTGCTCGGCAAGATCACCTCGATCGGCGACCAGTACCTCGGCCTCGAAATCGCCAACGGCATCGAGATCAAGATCCAGCGCAGCGCCGTTGTGCAGGTCTTGCCCAAGGGCGCCGTCAAGCAATAAAAGCGTGAGCTGAACCTTGCGCCTTGCGGCGCAGGGCCCCAATTCACGCCGTGTTCCGTTTCAGAAAAAGCGCTTTCTCATGAACCGTTACCCGGTCTGGAAGTACGCGATCATCGTGGTCGTGTTGCTCGTGGGGCTCATCTACGCCCTGCCCAATTTCTTTGGCGAGGCGCCTGCGGTGCAGGTGTCGGCTGCGAAGTCGACCGTCAAGATCGACGCGTCGACCCGGGCCAGGGTGCAGGAGCTGCTCAAGACGGCCGGCCTCACGCCCGAACTGCTGAGCCTCGAACCCACCGCGGTGCGGGCGCGGTTCGCCACCACCGACGACCAGATCAAGGCGCGCGATACGCTGCAGCAGGCCCTGGTGCCGAACGCGGACGAACCCTCCTACGTGGTGGCGCTGAACCTCGTGTCGCGCTCGCCCTCGTGGCTGACCGCGCTGCACGCCTTCCCGATGTACCTGGGCCTCGACCTGCGCGGCGGCGTCGACTTCCTGCTGCAGGTCGACATGCGCGGCGTGCTCGACAAGAAGGCCGAATCCTTCGCCGGCGACATCCGCATGGGGCTGCGCGAGAAGAAGGTGCGCGGCAGCGCCGTGAACCGCAACGGCCAGACCGTCGAAATCACGCTGCGCGACGCCGACAGCCTGGAAACCACCCGGCGCCTGATCCAGGACACGATGCCGGACCTCAGCACCGTCGAGAGCCAGCAGGGCGCCGAATGGCGCATCGTGGCCAGCATCAAGCCCGAGGCCGCGCGCCGCATCCAGGACGCGGCGCTCAAGCAGAACGTCACGACGCTGCACAACCGGATCAATGAACTCGGCGTGGCCGAACCCGTGATCCAGCAGCAGGGCATCGACCGCATCGTCGTGCAACTGCCCGGCATGCAGGACCCGGCCCAGGCCAAGACCATCATCGGACGCACCGCCACGCTCGAAATGCGCATGGTGGACGAAAGCGCCGAAGGCCGTTCGGCCGAACTGAGCGGCGGGCCGGTGCCTTTCGGTTCCGAGAAATTCCTCGACCGCCAGGGCCGCCCGGTGATCGTGAAGAAGCAGGTGCTCGTCACCGGCGAGAACCTCACCGACGCGCAACCCGGCTTCGACCAGCAGAGCAACCAGCCCAAGGTCGACCTGACCATGGACTCGAAGGGCGGCACCATCATGCGTGACGTGAGCCGCGAGAACTACAAGAAGCGCATGGCCATGCTGATCTTCGAGAAGGGCAAGGGCGAAGTGCTCACGGCCCCGTCGATCAACGGCGAACTGGGCAACCGTTTCCAGGTGTCAGGTTCGATGACCGTGTCCGAAGCCAACGACCTCGCGCTGCTGCTGCGCGCCGGCTCGCTGGCCGCGCCGATGGAAATCATCCAGGAACGCACCATCGGCCCGACGCAGGGTGCGGAGAACATCAAGAAGGGCTTCGACAGCGTGATGTACGGCTTCGCCGCGATCATGGTGTTCATGTGCATCTACTACGCGCTGTTCGGCCTGTTCTCGTCGATCGCGCTGGCCGTCAACCTGATGCTGCTGGTGGCCATTCTCTCGATCCTGCAGGCCACGCTCACGCTGCCGGGCATCGCGGCCATGGCGCTGGCCATCGGCGTGGCAATCGACTCCAACGTGCTGATCAACGAGCGCGTGCGCGAGGAACTGCGCAACGGAGCGTCGCCGCAGGCGGCGATCCATGCGGGCTACGAACGCGCCTGGGGCACCATCCTCGACTCCAACGTGACCACGCTGATCGCGGGTATCGCGCTGCTGGCCTTCGGCTCGGGTCCGGTGCGCGGCTTTGCGGTGGTGCACTGCATCGGCATCGTCACCTCGATGTTCTCGGCCGTGTTCTTCTCGCGCGGCCTCGTGAACTTCTGGTACGGCCAGAAGAAGAAGCTCAAGACGGTGTCCATCGGCACGGTGTGGCGGCCGAAGACCGACGGCGCGGCCGTGGCCGAAACCAAGTAAGAGGCAGAAGAGGCAGCCATGGAATTCTTCCGCATCCACAAGACCATCCCGTTCATGCGCCACGCGCTGGTGCTGAACATCATCTCCTTCGTCACCTTCGCGCTGGCGGTGTTCTTCCTGTTCCACCGCGGGCTGCACCTGTCGGTGGAGTTCACCGGCGGCACGGTGATGGAAGTGGCATACACACAGTCGGCCGACGTCGGCAAGGTGCGCGACATCGTCGGCAGGCTGGGCTACACCGAAGTGCAGGTGCAGAGCTTCGGCAAGTCGGTGCAGATCCGCCTGCCCGTGAAGAAGGGCGTGACCTCCGCCCAGCAGAGCGCACAGGTGATGGACGCGCTGAAGGTGGCCGAGCCGACGGTGGAGCTGCGCAGCAACGAATTCGTCGGCCCGCAGGTCGGCGACGAACTCACCACCAACGGCCTGAAGGCCCTGGGCATGGTGGTCGTCGGCATCATGATCTACCTGGCGTTTCGCTTCGAGTGGAAGTTCGCGCTGGCCACCGTACTGGCAAACCTGCACGACGTGGTGATCATCCTGGGCTTCTTCGCCTTCTTCCAGTGGGAGTTCTCGCTGGCGGTGCTGGCGGCGGTGCTGGCGGTGCTGGGCTATTCGGTGAACGAATCGGTCGTGATCTTCGACCGGATCCGCGAGAACTTCCGCCGCTACCGGAAGATGTCGACCACCGAGATCATCGACAACGCGATCACCTCGACCATCAGCCGGACCATCATCACCCACGGCTCCACCCAGCTGGTGGTGCTGTCGATGTTCTTCTTCGGCGGCCCGACCCTGCACTACTTCGCGCTGGCGCTGACCATCGGCATCTGCTTCGGCATCTACTCGTCGGCCTTCGTGGCGGCGGCGATCGCCATGTGGCTCGGCGTGAAGCGCGAAGACCTCATCAAGGGCGGCCCGGCCAAGCGCGACGGCGAATCCGAGGACGACCCGAACGCCGGCGCCGTGGTCTGACGGATACTTCGGGGTTCAACACAGCGGCGGTGGCCCGGCTGCCACCGCGGTTCGCATGCAACGCCGGGCGCTCTCCGCACTTGTGCGGTGGCGCTTCCCGATGCAAGCTCGCAGTTGTTGCCGACGAATCGACCATCCTGGCCTTCCCGACTTTTCAATGAGCATTGCGCGGTCCGCCTCTTCCCTGCAGCTCGCACGCGAGACGCGTGAGCGTTTCGTATCGGCCACCGAGGGCGCCATTGCGCCGCTGGCCGGCGCGATCCGGGACCGGTTGACGGCCCTGGCCTCCGAGGTCGGCAACGCCCGTTCCATGCAGGAAAACCGCGACGACTTCGTCGCGTTCCAGGGCCACGCCACGCAATGGGTGACGCTCGCGCAGGCCGGCTGGCGCAAGGCGCTGGGCACCACATCCGGCGCCATGACCGCGCCTGCGGCGCTGCGGCTCGAACTGATCGGCAATGAAGTAGTGGAGAGCAACATCCTCTCCTCGCGCCTCGCGCAGATGATCCACGACAAGGCCAGCTTCGAGCTCAGCGACCTGCGCCTGCGCATCCAGCACCTCGAAGGCACGACCGAGCTCGACGCCAAGGACGTGCTCAAGCCCGAGACGCTGGCCAAGCTGCTGGTCGACCAGTGGCTGGCGGCAGGCCTGAGCCGCGGGTTGTGGGCCCGTGTGCAGGACACGGTGCAGCAGGGGCTGGTCGAGGTGATCGTCAAGGCCTACGAGAGCGCCAATGCCTATCTGATCGCCAATGGCGTGATGCAGGAGATCGATCTCAAGAGCTTTGTCCGGCGCACGGGCAATGCAGGCGGCGGCGGATCGGGCGTCGCGCCGGTCGACAGCGGCATGACCGGCGGTTCTACCATTGCGCAGCGCCCCGGGTACGGATTCGAAGGACATCAGCAGGCGTCCATGCCCTCGACCATGGCGCCCACGTCGACCACCGGCGGCTCGCCGCTGATGATCGCGCGGCAACGTGCGCAGACCGCACTGCTGAGCCTCAAGCGCTTCGTGACTGCGCGCATCGGCGGTGACGCGGGCGGTGCCGCCGCACAGTTCCAGGCCGGGGGTGCGGAAGGGCGCGCCACGGGCGGCGGCGGCCAACCGGGCCAGGGCGGCGGCGCGGCGCCCCGCGTGTTCTCCAGGACCTTCGCCGGCGCCATCGCCGACGCCGAGGTCGCCTACCGGATGGCCGCCACGCAGTACATGGATGGCGCGGGCGAACAGGCCACGCTGATTCAGCAGACCGCCGTCGACCTGCGCCGGCGCTCCACCGAACTCAAGAAGCGCGCGCCCACCACGGCCGACAAGGCCACGGTCGAGATCGTGGCGCTGATGTTCCAGGCCATCCTGGCCGAAGAGCGCATTCCGTTCTCGGCGCGCGTGTGGTTCGCGCGCCTGCAGATGCCGGTGCTGCGCGTGGCCATCGCCGAGCCCGAGTTCTTCGGCACGCTGCAGCACCCCGCGCGCATGCTGATCGACCGCATGGGCTCCTGCGTGATGGGCTTCGATGCGGCCGCCATCACCGGCAGCGCGCTCGAAGGCGAGATCCGCCGCGTCGTGCAGGTGATCGAGCAGTATCCCGAAACCGGCCAGCGCGTGTTCAAGCTGGTGTTCGACGAATTCGTCGCCTTCCTCAACCGCTACCTGACCCAGAGCGACACCACGCAGCGCGTGATGAGCGTGGCGCAGCAGGTCGAGCAGAAGGAGACGATGGCGATCCAGTACACCATCGAGTTGCGCAAGATGCTCAACGACATGCCGGTGCGCGACGAGATCCGGGAGTTTCTCTTCAAGGTCTGGGCCGAGGTTCTCGCCATTGCCGCGCTGCGCTACGGCGCGCAGGGCGAACAGACCGTGATGCTCAAGCGCGTGGCTTCGGAGCTGGTATGGGCCGCGAGCGCCAAGCCCAACCGAACCGACCGCGCCCGCGTGATCCAGGATCTGCCGCAGCTGCTGCAGCGACTGCGCCAGGGGATGGCCCTGCTCGGCATCGTGGACGAGCCGCAGGAGGCGCACATCAAGACCATCGGCGCCACGCTGTCCGACGCCTTCCTGTCGAAGACCGAGGCGATCCCGCAGGCCAAGATCGAGGCGATGGCCGAGCGGCTGGCACACCTGGAAGATTTCGTGTCCGACGTGGGCGGCACCGCCGACCTGCCGCTCGATGCCCACAGCATCGAGCTGCTGCTGGGCGTGGATGCGGCCTCGATCGAGGTCATTCCCGACGCCGCCGGCACCAAGGTGCCCGAGGACATGCTCGCCTGGGCGCATGAGCTGCAGGTGGGCAACTGGTTCATGCTGGACCACAACGACCGCGTGAGCCAGGTGCAGTTCGTCTGGCGCAGCGATCGCAAGCAGCTGCACCTGTTCGCGTCGTCGGATGGACGCAGCTTCCTGATCCAGGCGGGGCGGCTGGCGACCTACCTGCAGGCCGGGTTGCTGGTGCCGGCGGAAGAAGAAACGCTCACGGTGCGTGCCACGCGCGAAGCGCTGGCGAAGCTGGATGCGAATCCCGAGCGGCTGCTGAACTAGCAGCCAGCTCCTGCGGCGCCTAGTGTGCCGTGCGGCCCTCGCGCGACTCGCAGAGCTCGTCGAGCACCAGCGCATCGGGTTCGATGCCCGTGCTCCAGTGCACCATCAATACGATGATTTTCAACTCGTCGAGTGCGACCGGGTCGCCGGGCGCCGCCATGGCACGCTCGACGACGATCTCGCGCAGGCCGCAGGGCAGCACGTTCGACGATTCGAGAAAGCGGATGAAGCCGAGGCACTCGGCGCCGAGGTGCTCCTGCTCGGCCTGCGAGTAGATGCGCATCGCATCGGCGGACTGCGGCATGGCCGCTTCGGGGGTGCCCCGGAGAACGACCGTGGCGCTTCCCTCGTCGTTGGCGCTGCGCTCGATCTGCATGCCTTGCGTGGCAAGGCTCAGGCCGTCGAGCCAGTGAAGGGCCTCGCGGATTTCCTCTGCCTCGAAGCCGTGTGCGCTGAGCTTGCGGCCCAGCTGATCGGGTTCGGGACAGGCATCGCCGCGCCAATAGTTTTCGTACACAAAAACAAGCACTTCGAACATGAGCCCAATATAGCCCAGTAAGGTGGCTCACCCCCAGGCTTCGTGCACTTCGTGTCACTTCTCCTTCCCCCTGCCGGGGGCGGGCCGGCCGCTTCGGGCGGCCGTGCGCGGCGGCCCCCGCAAAAAAAGGGCGCGGCCTGGGGCCCGGGAATCAGCCGATGGCCGTTCTCTGGAAGAGGCCGCCGGGCAGGCGTGCGATATGGCCGTCCAGCTCGAGCTCGAGCATCTTCGCCTGGAGTGCCGCGGCGCTCCAGCCGGTGCGCGCGCTGAGGGCATCGAGGCTCACGGGCTCGTGGCCGAGGGCTTCCAGAAGCGGGTCTTCGTCGGTGGCGACGGCAGCCGTGCTTCCATTTCCGGACGCGGGCGTCGCCGCCGCTCGCGGCTGCAGGGGCGGCAGCTCTTCGAGAATGTCGTTGACCGATTCCACGAGCTTCGCGCCCTGGCGGATCAGCGCATGGCAGCCGCGCGATTGCGGCGAATGGATCGAGCCCGGGATCGCAAACACTTCCTTGCCCTGCTCCGACGTGAGCCGCGCCGTGATCAGCGAGCCCGACTGCAGCGCCGCTTCGACCACCAGCGTGCCGCGTGCCAGCCCGGCGATGAGCCGGTTGCGCTTCGGAAAATTCTGCGTGAGCGGCGGCGTGCCCAGGGGCAGCTCGCTCACGATCAGCCCCTGCAGCGTGATGCGGTGCGCCAGGTCGCGGTGCCGCGCGGGGTAGACCCGGTCGAGCCCCGTGCCCACCACGGCCACGGTTGCGAGCCGGGGCGCATCGCCGGCCGCATCGAGCGCGCCCTGGTGCGCCGCGCCGTCGACGCCCAGCGCGAGGCCCGACACCACGGGCAGCCCCGCCTCGCCCAGCGCCCGCGCGAAGCTGCGCGCGTTGGTGGCGCCCTGCGGCGTCGGATTGCGGCTGCCCACGACGGCGATGCTGTGGCCGAGTTGCGTGAGGTCGAAGTCCGTGGCACCGAGCACGTAGAGCATCAGCGGCGGGTCGGCCATTTCAAGCAGCGAGGCCGGATAGCCGCTGTCGCCCAGCGTCACGATGCGGCGCGAGACGCCGCCATCGGCCGCCTGCAGCCATTGCCAGGTCTGGTCGATCTGCGTCTGCAGGCCGGGAGGCGGCTGCAGCAGCGCTTCGGCCTGGGCCACGGAGACGACCTCGCGCAGCGCGGCAGGGGGCTGCGCAAAGATGCCGTCGGGCAGCCCGAAGGCCGCGAGCAAACGGCGTGCGGCACCGTCACCGATGCCGGGCGTCAATGAAAGCCGCAGCCAGCCTGCGAGTTCTGCGCGTTCCAAACGAATGTGCGAGGAATGAAGCCGGGGGGTCGCTGGTCAGGGGTTGACGAGGAAGTCGCCGGCGCGCGGAGTGTCGTTGATTTCGAGCACCAGCGCGTAGGACACCTTCTCGAAGGTGCGGAACACCATCAGCAGGCCGATGCGTTCGTTCGGCAGCTTGATGGTTTCCTTGCGGGCGCCGGTGCGGTCGAGGATGGTTTCGCCGTTCTTCAGGATGGCCAGCACATGGCCGTTGTCGATGCCGTCGCGCGTGCCCTTGTTGATGGCCACCACCTGGTTCTGTGCCGCGAACTGCACCGCGTTGCCATAGACCGACACGATGCGGCCGTCCACCTGGGTGGAGGGCGCGCGCGGCGCGTAGCTCAGCAGCTGGCGCGGCGGCTCGGGCAGCAGGCGATCGCCGGCGCGCATTTCCTCGCGCGACGCGACGATGTCGATGCTGGCGGGCACCACCGTGATGACGTCCTTGTCTTCCACCGTCTCGACCGTGGTCGACTCGCCGCGCTGCAGCCGGGCCTTGCCCAGGTACTGCGCCTCGTAGCCGAGGATTTCGCCCGTGCCCGGGTCCTTCAGCGGCGTGGCGTTGCGGAAGATCCGGAAGTTCTGCACCGGTCCCGGCACCTCGACCAGCGGCGCTTCGGCGCTGCCGCGGGCATAGGCCCGGTCGCCGCGCGACAACAGGACGCGGCTGTCGTTGCCCGCGACGATGCGCGGCGCGCTTTCCAGCGTGCCGGCGTCCACCACGATGGGTTCGCTGAGGAAGGGCTCGATGATGCTCGGGTTGAGCGTGGGCAGTGCCATGCCGGCCAGCGAGTCGAAACGGGTGCGAGGTGACAGCTTGATGGTTCCGCCGTCGCCGCTGAAGCCGCCGCGGCGGGTGGTCAGGCGGGCGCGGCCGCCGCTCTTGTCCAGGTAGAGCACCTGGCCCGGATAGATCCGGTGCGGGTTGGCGATTTCATTGATGTTCATGCCCCACAGCTCCGGCCAGCGCCAGGGGCGCAGCAGGTAGAGGCGGGAGATGGCCCAGAGCGTGTCGCCGGGCTTGACGGTGTATTCGTCCGGCGCCTTGGGCGACAGTTCGCTCAGCGGCACGCCGGCCTGGGCGGTCTGCTGCGCCGTGGCGCGCTGCTGCGGGGTGACGGGGTAGTTCTGGGCCCAGGCTGTCGTGGCGCCGCAACTGCCGATGACCGCCAGGGCTGTCAGCGTGGCGAGGAGGGAGGGGCGCTGGCGTTCGGTGAGTCTGAGCTTTTTCATGTCTGGATGGGTGAGCGCCCACGGTAGCGCGGCGCATACGAATCTCACAATTTGCTACGAATTCTGCGCTGAAGCCCTTTGGAGGGCAACGATTTCGGGCTCCTGCGGCGCCTTGAGTCGCGGAATTGGCGAAAATAGCCACAACTTTCCCCCGATTTCATGGCCAAACGAATCATTCTGAGTTACCCGGACAAACGCCTGCACACGGTGGCCAAGCCGGTGCAGGGCGTCGACGCGCGCGTCAAGGCGCTGGTCGCCGACATGCTGGAAACCATGTACGACGCCAGCGGCATCGGCCTGGCGGCGACCCAGGTCGACGTGCACGAGCGCGTCGTCGTCATCGACATTTCCGAGGAGCGCAACCAGCCGATCGTGTTGATCAACCCCGAGATCACCTGGGCCAGCGACGAGAAGGTGCTGAACGAAGAGGGCTGCCTCTCGGTGCCAGGCATCTACGACGGCGTGATGCGATCCACCTCGGTCAAGGTGCAGGCGCTCGACGAGAACGGCGAATCGCGCACCATCGAGGCCGACGGCCTGCTCGCCGTGTGCATCCAGCACGAGCTCGACCACCTGCTGGGCAAGGTGTTCGTCGAGTACCTTTCCCCCCTGAAACGCAACCGCATCAAGAGCAAGCTGCTCAAGCAGCAGCGCGAAGACCTGCGCGAACGGGCCTGATCCCATGCGCGCACGCGGTTTCGGTTCCCTTGCCGCACAGGCGGTCGTCGCCGTCGCCACCCTGGGTCTTGCCGGCTGCGCCAACGAGCCCACGCGCGTCCAGCCGGGCGCCACGGCCGCCGACACCCTGCAGCGCCTGGGCGCGCCCACGGGCCGCTACCCGCTGACGGGCGGCGGCGAGCGGCTGCAGTACTCGCGCATGCCGGCCGGCTTCGAGGTGACCGACATCGATGTCGACGCCTCGGGCAAGGTGGTCTCGGTGACGCAGGTGCTCAGCGAGGCGCGCTTCGGCCAGGACATCAAGGTCGACCAGTGGCGCCAGAACGATGTGGTGGCCTTCTACGGCCGCCCCTATGAAATCACCCGCGTCAGCTCCTTCGACGGTGTCGTCTGGACCTGGCGCTACAAGGCCGTGAACGAGCGCCGCATGCTGTACATCTACATCGATCCGACCGGCGTGGTCCGGCGCTATCACACGGGGGACGATCTCGAGCTCGATCGGATCCGCGATTGAGCCGCCTCAGAGTCGTTTTCGCGGGCACGCCCGAGTTCGCGCGCGTCGCGCTGGAGGCCATTGCCGCCGCCGGCCATGACGTGGTGCTGGTAATGAGCCAGCCCGACCGGCCCGCCGGCCGCGGCATGAAGCTGCAGGCGTCGCCCGTCAAGCAATGCGCGGTCGCCAACAATTGGCCCGTGGCCCAGCCGCGCAGCCTGCGGCTCGATGGCAAGTACCCCGACGAAGCCTCGGCCGCGCGCGACACCCTGCTGGCCGCCAGGCCCGACGTGATGGTGGTCGCGGCCTACGGCCTGATCCTGCCCCAGTGGGTGCTCGACCTGCCGGTGCACGGCTGCCTCAACATCCATGCGAGCCTGCTGCCGCGCTGGCGCGGCGCCGCGCCGATCCACCGCGCCATCGAGGCCGGCGACGCACGGACCGGCATCACCATCATGCAGATGGACGCCGGGCTCGACACCGGCGACATGCTGCTGCGCGAGGCCGTCGACATCGGCGACGACAACACCGACCGCCTGCACGACCGGCTGGCCGAACTGGGCGCAAGGATGATCGTCGAGGCGCTTGCGGATATCGGCGCGCTCGTGCGCGCGCCGCAGCCAGCCGAAGGCGTCACCTACGCCAGCAAGGTCGAGAAGCACGAGGCGCTGATCGACTGGGCCCAGCCGGCCGACGCCATCGTGCGCCGCATCCGCGCCTTCGACCCCTTCCCCGGCGCCAACAGCCCACTCGATGGCGAAACCATCAAGCTCTGGGCGGCCCATGCGGTGCCGTCACCCATGGCATCGGCCGCGCCAGGCACGATCCTCGCCGTCAGCGATGCCGGCGTGGCCGTGGCGGCGGCTGGCGATTCGGTTGTCGCCGTCACCGAACTCCAGCGGCCGGGCGGCAAGCGCCTCGCCGTGGCCGATTTCCTGCGCGGCTTCGACCTGAAGCCCGGGCAGGTGTTCGGCTGATGTTTCTCTCGCAAAGCATCCGCGGCCGACCGGAATTCCGCATCGGCATGCGCGACATGTCTCCGGTGGCGCTCGGCATCGGCGCCTGGGGGCTGATGACCGGCGTGGCCATGGTCAAGTCGAACATGAGCGTGCTCGAGGCCGTGGCGATGACCCTGCTGGTCTACGCGGGCAGCTCGCAGCTCGCGGCCATTCCGCTGTTGTTCGCGGGCGCGCCGGCCTGGGTGATCCTGGCCACGGGCTTCTGCGTCAACCTGCGCTTCGTGGTGTTCAGCCTGCACCTGCGCCCCTACCTCATGCACATGCCGCGCTGGCGCCGCATGCTGCACGGCTACCTTACGGCGGACATGAGCTACGCGCTCTTCACCAAGAAGTACCCGAAGCCACCGCTGACCATCGCCGAGCAGGAAGCCCAGGAGGCCTACCTCACCGGCAACTACTTCGTCACCTGGTGCGCCTGGATGGGCATGAGCCTGCTGGGCGTCGCGCTGGCCAACTTCATTCCGCAGAAATGGGGCCTGGGCTTCGCGGGCGTGCTGAGCCTGGTGGCCATCGTCTGCTCGATGGCGACCACGCGGCTGCGCGTGCTGGCCGGGCTGATCGCCGGCGCCACGGCCGTGGCGGCCTATGCGCTGCCGCTGAAGCTCAACATCGTGGCCGCCATCGGCGTGGCCGTGCTGCTGTGCTTCTGGCTCGAAAAGCAATTCGGCCTCGATCCCACGGCGGAGGACGACAAGTGAGCGCGACCACGGACTGGTGGACCCTGGGCGTGATCGTCGGGCTTGCGCTCGTCACCGTGCTCACGCGCTGCTTCTTCTTCATCCTCGACCGGCCCTGGGGCCTGCCCGATTGGGCGCACCGCGCGCTGCACTACGCGCCGGCCGCCGCGCTCGCGGGCGTGATTGCGCCCGAGATCGTCATGACGCAGGGCCACCTCATCACCACGCTGCACGACGCCCGCCTGTATGCGGCGGTGGTCGGCGCCGCGTACTTCTACTGGCGGCGCGGCGTGCTCGGCACGATGCTCGCGGGCATGGCTGTGTACCTGCCGCTGCACCTCGGGCGGGGGGGGGCCGCGCGCGGCGGGCCCCCCCCCCCCCCCCCCCGCGCCTCCCCCTCGGGGGTGGAGTTACACGTAGCGAAGCGAAGTGAAAAGCCGGGGCTCTCGGTTCGTCAATCGAGCTTCACGCCGGCCGTCTTGATGATGTTGCCCCAGCGCCCGCTCTCCGCGCGAGACAGCTTGTAGAAGTCCTGCGGCGTCCCCGGCAGCGCCTCGAAGCCGAAGTCCGCGAACAGCTTCACCACCTTCGGCGCCTTCATCGCCTTGTGCAGTTCGGCGTTGAGCCGCGCCACCGCTTCCGGCGGCATGCCGGCCGGACCGATCAGGCCGTGGAAGGCATAGGCGTTGACGTCGGGAAAGCCGGCCTCGACGAAGGTCGGCACCTCGGACAGGGCGCCCGCGCGCTGCGGCAGCGCAATGGCCAGCACCCGCACCTTGCCCGACTTGATGATCGGCAGGCCCGAGGCCAAGTCCAGCATCATCGTCGGCACCTGGCCGCCCATCACGTCGGTCATGGCCGGCGCGGCGCCCTTGTACGGCACGTGCGTGATGCTCAGGCCGGCCTTCTGCTTGAAGAGTTCCATCGCCATGTGGTGCGGCGAGCCGTTGCCGGGCGAGGCGTAGCTCACCTTGTCGGGGTTGGCCTTCACGTAGCGCACGAACTCCGCCACGTTCTTCGCGGGAAAGTCGGGGTGCACCACCAGCGCCACCGGAAAGCGGCCGATGGTGCCGATGTAGGTGAAGTCGCTCGCGGGCTTGTAGGGCAGCTTGGCGAACATGTGCTCGTTGAAGAGCAGCGCGGCGTTCTCCGCCTGCATGATGGTGTAGCCGTCGGGCTTGGCCTGCATCATCACGCCCACGCCGATGTTGGTGGAAGCGCCCGGCCGGTTGTCGATGATGAGCGGCTGCCCGAGCGACGGCTGCATCGCCTCGGCCAGCGTGCGCGCGAGGTTGTCGGTGCCGCCGCCGGCCACGTAGGGCACGATCCATTTGATCGGCTGGGCGGGATAGGCCGCCGGCTGCGCCGATGCGAGGCCGGCGGCCAGCGCGAAGGCCGAGGCCAGCAGGGGAAGAAAAAATCGCTTCATCGTCTCTTGTCTCCGTTGCTTGTTTTGAAATAGTTTCAGGTCATTCGCCGCGCAAGATTTGCCATAGCTCGCGGTCGCGTTCGGCGGTCCACACCACCGGGTGCTCGATGCCGCGCAGCTCGTCGTAGGCGCGCGAGACATCGAAGGGCAGCACGTGCTGGAACACCGGCCAGTCGCCGAAGCGCGGTGTCATCGCCGCCTCGGCGCGCGCGAAGCAGCCCTTGAGCGTCTCGCCCGCCGCGATGCCGGCCTTCACGCTCTCGAGCAGCGTCGAGAGGAATGCCTTGGTGAGCCCGATGGCCTCGACGCATGCGGCCTCGTCCTGCAGCACGGCGCCACGGCCGGGCACCAGCACGCGCGGCTTCAGAGCCGCCACCGCGTCGAGCGTGCCGGCCCAGTCGCCGATGTAGGCGTCGCCGGCATACACGCCGCAGCGGTTCTCGACCACGTCGCCCGAGAAGAGCACGCCGCAGTCGGGCAGCCACGCGACCGCGTCGCCGCCCGAATGGCCGCGGCCCAGCGACATCAGCCGCAGCTCGCGGCCGCCGCCCAGCGGCAGCGTGGTCTCGCGATCGAAGACCGTCGTGGGAATGGTCAGGCCCGGTATTTCCTCGACGCCCGCGAACAGGCGCGGAAAGCGGCCGACCTCCGAATCGAAATCGGCCTGGCCGCGCGTGCGAATCCAGTAGAGCGTGCCGCTGCTGGCGACGATGTCGCGCACCTCGTCGAAGGCGCTCGCGCCCATCACGCGCACCGCGTGGTAGTGCGTGAGCACGATGGTGCGGATCGGCTTGTCGGTCACCGTGCGGATGGCTGCGAGGAAGTCGCGCGCCATGCGCGGCGTGGGGCGCGTGTCGATCAGCACCACGTGCTCGTCGCCGACGACGAAGCCGCAGTTGGGATCGAAGTCGCTGATGTAGCCGTAGGCGCCGGGCCCGAGCTGCTGCAGCCGGGGCTTCTGCTCGCGCGTGTCGGAGGCGGATGCGAAGGAAACGGTCGTGGTCATGGGGTGTTGTCGTCGTCCGTTGTCGTCGTGGGTTCTTCTTCGGCTGCCGCGCGGATGCAGGCGAGCAGCACGTCCTGGTCGGCGCACTGGTTGGCCAGCAGCAGCACGAGGCGCGCGTTGAGGTCGGCGCTCTGCGCCTCGCTGCGGCCTTCGTGGGCGGCGAGCAGCGCGGCGTAGAAGCCGTCGGGGTCGGGGATGCGGGGCTCGGTGATCATGGGTTGCGCTCGTTGGCGGCCAGTGCGGTGCGCACGGCGGAGGCGATGGCCTGGGGCGTGGCGTTCGCCAGCACGGCGGCTCGGTAGGCGTCGGGACGCACGAGCACGAAGCTGCCCGCGTTGCCAGCGCCGAGATGGGCCGCGAGCTTCTCGTCGGCCTGCAGCGTGGGCAGGCCGCTGTCGCCGCCCACGGCCAGCAGGCGCAGCGGCAAGGAGGCCGTGGCGTCGAGCGCCGCCATCGCCTGCCCGCGCGTCGGCGCGAACCACAGGCCGATGCAATGCGTGCCCTCGGCCAGCAGCTGCATCAGCGTGGTCTCGCGGCCGTCGGACCAACACAGCGGCAGGTTCTGCACCGAGCGCGCGCCTTCGGGCAGCAGCGGCGCGGCGGGGTAGTCGTTGGCGACCGACATGCGGCCGGTGTTCACCAGCGCCCGCGCGAAAGGATGGCGCGCCGCCAGCGCGACCACGGCGCGGCGCAGCGTGTGCTCGGCCGGCGAGCGCGGCGCGAGGAAGCGCGCCGAGCGGCTCGTCACCTGCAGGTTCTGCTTCGCGGCGGGCTGGCGCTCGGCGTCGTAGCTGTCGAGCAGCGCGTCGCCGGCCTTGCCCTGCGCGACCAGCGCGAGCTTCCAGCCGAGGTTGGCCGCGTCCTGGATGCCGCTGTTGCCGCCGCGCGCGCCAAAGGGGCTCACCACGTGCGCCGCGTCGCCGATGAAGAACACGCGGCCGTGGCGGAAGCTGTCGAGCAGGTGGTCGCGGTAGCCGTAGGGGCCGATCCAGACGAACTCGAACTCCACGTCCGGCCCGAGCTGCTCGCGCAGCCGCGCCCCCGCCACCTCGGGCTTGCTGATGTAGGCGGTGTCGCAGTCCTCGGGCATCTGGTAGTCGATGCGCCACACGCCGTCGGCCATCAGGTGCTGCCACACGCCGCGGCCTTCGTTGAAGGGCGCATCCACCCAGGTCCAGCGCTCGGTGGGCAACGGCTTCTTGAAGCGCACGTCGCTGATGCACCAGCGGTCGGTGCTGCGCGAGGAGTGCGTCTCGATGTCGAGCTGCGTGCGGATCGCGCTGTTGGCACCGGTGGCGTCGATCAGCCGGTCGGCCTCGATGGTGTAGCTGCCGGCAGGCGTCTCGACTTCCAGGCGCACGCCGTCGGCGAGCTGCTCCACGCGCGTGACGCGGTTCTTCCAGCGCAGGTCGGTCAGTCCCAGTTCGATGATGCGCTCGACCAGGAACCACTCGATGTAGAACTGCTGCAGGTTGATGAAGGGCGGCTGCCTGGAGACGCTGTTGGCCTGCAGGTTGAAGTTGTAGACCTCCTGCTCGCCGGAGAAGGTGCGCCCGAAGGACCAGGTGATGCCCCTGGCCGCGATGCGCTCGTAGATGCCCAGGCGCTCGAAGATCTCCAGGCTCTTCTGCGCGTAGCAGATGCCGCGCGATGAGGCGCCGCGCACGCCGACGGTGTCGTCCTCGTCCAGCAGCACGGCGCGCACGCCGCGTTGCGCGAGGTCGCAGGCCAGCGTGAGGCCCGAGGGGCCGGCGCCGACGATCACGATCGGATGGCGCGCGGGCTTCGTGTTGCCCAACTCGGGCGGCGGGGTGAAGGGCCAGGCCGGCAGCTCGTAGGCCGGCGCGAAAGCGAAGTTTTCCATGCGTGCCCTACAGCGCGTGCGCGAACTCGGCGATGGCATCCGCCGCCTTCGGAACCAGCTCCGGCTGTCCCGCGAGATAGTGGTTGCCGCCGACGATGTCGACGTTGCGGATGCGCGAGCCGCCCGCGGCCATCCACGCACCGCGCGTGCTCGGGAAGGTGGACTGGTCGCCCGTGTAGGTCAGCAGCAGCTTCGGCACCGTGGTGCGCGCGAGATTCGTCGGCCCGTCGGCCTGCGAGCGCGAGGACCATTGCGAGAGAAAGGCCGTGAGCGAGGTGGTGCGCCCCATCGCGTTGGCCGAGTAGTTCACCTGCCGCGCGTCGCCCCACACGCTGCCGGGCAGGCGGTCGTTGGCGTCGAGCGAGAGGTCCACGCAGCGCGGATCGGCGTGCGTGCGGTAGACGATGAAGGTCTGGTCGCGCGGCGCGCCGGGCGTGTTGCGCAGCAGCGCGAGGCGGTCGAGGCACCACTGCTCGATGCGGTCGAGCCGCGCCTTCTGCGCGGCGCTGAAGCGCGCAAGGAAGTCGCTGTCGTAGGGCACGCGGTGGCGCGCGTCGTACATGTCGAGCTCGGGGTCGACCGAGAGCGGGTCGTGCTCGTCGGTGACCGAGGGGTCGATCCAGTCGCGCATCAGCCGGGTGCGGCCCAGGTGCGCGGCGCACAGGGCGATGCCGTCCACCGGCGGCAGGTCGCTCGGGTGCAGGTGCGTGGGGTCACCGTCGGGCAGGTGCGTGGCCGTGAGTTTTTCGGCCTGCGCCTGGTAGAAGGCCGAGAGCGCTGCGCCGCCCGAGTTGCCGACGAGGAACACCTTCTCGTAGCCGGCCGCGCGCAGGTACTGCACGCCTGCGCCCAGGTCCTGGATGGCGCGCTCCATCAGCAGCACGGTGTCGTTGCCCACGAAGCGCGAGTTGAGGCCCATGCAGCAGATGCCGCGCTCGGCCAGCGGGCCGATCAGGTAGTGGCCCATGAAGTTGCTCGTGGGGTGCATCACGATGGCGGCAATCTTCTTCGGGCCCTGCGGCGCGCGATAGGCGCCGTAGATGCGGGGGCGCAGCAGCTGCAGGCCCGACTGACTCTCCATGGCCGCGCCGGGCTTCACGTCGATGACGGCGAGTTGCAGATCAGGCATTCGATGCACCCCTCGCAGCACGCAGCTCGGCCTTGCGCGCGGTCCATGCATCGAGGTCCGCATGGGCGCGCAGCGCATGCGCGTCCATCTCGGCCTGCGGCACGGTCGGCGTGGTCAGCTCCACGCGGATGCCGTTGGGGTCGAAGAAGTAGATCGACTCGATGATGTGGTGGTCGGTCACGCCCAGCACCTCGACGCCCGCGCCTTCGAGCCGCGCCTTGGCGGCCAGCAGGTCGGCCACCGAGTCCACGCGCAGCGCGATGTGGTTCACCCACGAGGGCGTGTTGGGCGAGGGCAGCGCGGCGACGTCGTCGCCGAGATCGAAGAAGGCGATGTACGAGCCGTCGCGCATGCGGAAGAAGATGTGCACGTAGGGGCAGTACTCGCCCGTGCTCGGCACGTGGTCGCTCTTGATGACGTGGGCCAGCGGCAGGCCCAGCAGGTCTTCGTAGAAGCGGCGGGTTTCCTCGCTGTCGCGGCAGCGCCAGGCGAAATGGTGCAGCCCGCGCACGGGTGGTGGGGTCGGCATGGCTCGTGTTCTCCGGTAAGCCCCCGATTGGGCGATGCGGCGTCTTATGATGCAATCGAAATTAATTCATCAATTGATGAAATAACCATATATATGAACCTGACCCTGCGCCAGCTGCGAGCCTTCGCCGCCGTGGCCGAAAGCGGCAGCTTCACCGCCGCGGCGCAGCAGCTGCACCTCACGCAGTCGGCACTCAGCGTGCTGGTGCGCGAGCTCGAACGCGAAATGGGCGTGCAGCTGCTCGACCGCAACACCCGCAGCGTGCAGCTGTCCGAAGCCGGGCGTGAGTTCCTGCCGTCGGTGCACCGCCTGCTCGGCGACCTGACGAGCGCGGTGGCCGGCGTCACCGATCTTCGTGACAAGAAGAAAGGCTTGTTGCGGCTTGCGGCGCCGCAACTCATGGCCTGCACGCTGATGCCGCGCGTGATCGCGGTCTATCGCGCGCAGTACCCCGACGTCGATGTGCGCCTGGCCGACACGCTGCCCGAGAGCCTGCTGGTGGGCGTGATGGCCGGCGACGTGGAGCTGGCCGTGGGCCAGGACGTGGCCATGGACGGCGCCATCGAACGCCGCACCCTGTTCCGCGACCGCCACTGGCTGATCTGCCCGCCCGACCACGCCTTCGCCAAGCGTCGCAAGGTGCGCTGGCACGAGCTCGGCCCCTACACTTTCATCGCTCCCACACGCGACTTCCGCCAGCGCGTGCTGCCCGAACTGGCGCCGGCCGAGCGCGACTACATGCTGCGTCCCGGCACGCAAGAGGTGTCGTACATGACCACCGCGCTTGGGATGGTGGCCTCGGGGCTCGGGCTCACGGTGTGCCCGACCTACTCCGCGCCGCTGGTGCGCGCGCACGGCCTGCAGATGGTGCGGCTCGAATCGCCCGACTTCCACCGCGAGGTGTGCGTCTACAGCGCGGCGCGGCGCAGCCTTTCGCCGGCCGCCACGGGTTTTGTCGAGATCCTCGAACAGTTCGCCAGGGCGCAGCAAAAGGCCTGAAAAGCATCGGCCCGCGGTAACAGCCGCTCAGGGCGGCGACGGGGCCAAATCTACAATGCAGGCCGACCCGTCTTCCACCTCCTCCAGACCCATGAACGTCATTCGATTCACCGACCTCTGCGCACAGGGCAAGGCCGCCGGCCAGCGCGTCTTCATCCGTGCCGACCTCAACGTGCCGCAGGACGACGCCGGCAACATCACCGAAGACACGCGCGTGCGCGCTTCCGTGCCCTGCATCCAGCTGGCGCTCGACGCCGGCGCGGCCGTGATGGTCACCTCGCACCTGGGCCGCCCGACCGAAGGCGAGTTCAAGCCCGAGGACTCGCTGGCCCCCGTCGCCAGGCGCCTGGGCGAACTGCTCGGCCGCGATGTGCCGCTGGTGGCCAACTGGGTCGACGGCGTCGACGTCAAACCCGGCCAGGTCGTGCTGCTCGAGAACTGCCGCGTCAACAAGGGCGAGAAGAAGAACGACGAGGCGCTGTCCCGCAAGCTCGCCGCGCTCACCGACATCTACGTGAACGACGCCTTCGGCACCGCCCACCGCGCCGAAGCCACCACCTACGGCATCGCGCAGTTCGCCAAGGTGGCCGCGGCGGGCCCGCTGCTGGCGGCCGAGATGGACGCCATCAGCAAGGCGCTGGCGCAGCCCAAGCGGCCGCTGGTGGCCATCGTGGCAGGCTCGAAGGTCAGCACCAAGCTCACCATCCTCAAGAGCCTGTCGGCCAACGTCGATCAGCTGATCGTCGGCGGCGGCATCGCCAACACCTTCATGCTGGCGGCCGGCCTGAAGATCGGCAAGTCGCTGGCCGAGCCCGATCTGGTCGGCCAGGCCAAGGCGGTGATCGAGGCGATGCGTGCGCGCGGTGCCGACGTGCCGATCCCGGTGGACGTGGTCACGGCCAAGACCTTCGCGGCCGATGCGGCCGCCACCGTCAAGGATGCGAACGACGTGGCCGACGACGACCTGATCCTGGACATCGGCCCCAAGACCGCCGCGATCCTGGCCGCGCAACTGCGCGAAGCCGGCACCATCGTCTGGAACGGCCCCGTGGGCGTGTTCGAGTTCGACGCGTTCGCGGGCGGCACCAAGGCCATCGCGCAAGCCATCGCTGACAGCAGCGCCTTCTCGATCGCCGGCGGCGGCGACACGCTCGCGGCCATCGCCAAGTACGGCATCGAGAAGCAGGTCGGCTACATCTCGACCGGCGGCGGTGCCTTCCTCGAAGTGCTGGAAGGCAAGACCCTGCCGGCCTTCGAAATCCTGGCCAAGCGCGCGGCGGGTTGATCCCGGCGGGCGGGGAATCTCACGAGGGTGACTTCCGTCAGACACACAAAGTGTATACAGTAGCGAATACAAAACGGAGACTACCTTCATGAGCACGGACCGCATCCCCCGCCACGCCACCAAGATCGTTGCCACGCTCGGTCCGGCGTCCAACACGCCGGAACTGCTGGAAAAGATGATCCTGGCCAAGGTCAGCGTGGTGCGGCTGAACTTCAGCCACGGCACGGCGCAGGACCACATCGACCGCGCCGCAATGGTGCGCGAAGCCGCCCGCAAGACGGGCCGCGAAGTGGCCATCATGGCCGACCTGCAAGGCCCCAAGATCCGCGTCGGCAAGTTCGCGCAGGGCAAGGTCTGGCTGGAGCCGGGCGCCAAGTTCGTGCTCGACGCCTCGCGCACCGAGCCCGGCGACGCCGATGCCGTGGGCCTCGACTACAAGGACCTGCCGCGCGACGTGAAGCCAGGCGACAGGCTGCTGCTGAACGACGGCCTGATCGTGCTCACGGTGGACGCCGTCAAGGGCGAGGCCGTGCACACCACCGTCAAGCTGGGCGGCGAGCTGTCGAACAACAAGGGCATCAACAAGCAGGGCGGCGGCCTCACCGCCCCCGCGCTCACGGCCAAGGACATGGAGGACATCAAGACCGCGATGAGCTTCCAGGCCGACTACGTGGCCGTGAGCTTCCCGAAGAACGCCACCGACATGGAGATGGCGCGCCAGCTGTGCAACGTGGCGGCGGCCGAGTTCGGCCACAAGCCCGGCATGATCGCCAAGATCGAGCGCGCCGAGGCCATTCCGAAGCTGGAGGAAATCCTGCGCGCCAGCGACGGCATCATGGTCGCGCGCGGCGACCTCGCGGTGGAAGTCGGCAATGCCGCCGTGCCGGCGCTGCAGAAGAAGATGATCCGCATGGCGCGCGACATGGACAAGGTGGTGATCACCGCGACCCAGATGATGGAGTCGATGATCACCAACCCCGTGCCCACGCGCGCCGAGGTCAGCGACGTGGCCAACGCCGTGCTCGACGGCACCGACGCCGTGATGCTCTCGGCCGAGACCGCCTCGGGGCGCTATCCGCTCGAAACCGTGCAGGAGATGAGCCGCATCTGCGAAGCCGCCGAAGGGGCCGAGGACAAGACGCTCGACGCCGACTTCAGCGGCAAGACCTACAGCCGCATCGACCAGTCGATCGCCATGGGTGCGCTGTTCACGGCCCACCACCTGGGTGCCAAGGCCATCGTGGCGCTGACCGAATCGGGCGCCACGCTGCTGTGGATGAGCCGCCACCGCGCGCACATTCCCATGTACGCGCTGACCTCGCGGCTGGCCACGCAGCGCAAGCTGGCGCTGTACCGCAATGTGCGCCCGCTGCTGATGGACTCGCAGACCGACCGCGACACCGCGCTCGAACAGGCCGAGGCCCATCTGAAGAAGCGCGGCATCGTGCAGAGCGGCGACGTCTACGCGATCACCTGCGGCGAACCCATGGGTGCCCCGGGCGGCACCAACATGCTCAAGATCTGCAGGGCGAGCTAGGCACTCCCCCAGGCTTCGCGCCCTCGCCGGGGGCAACACCTGCGGCCCGGCAAAGCCGGTTCCGCGGTGTTCCTGGCGCTCAACCGTTTCTGAAGAGGAAGCTGTAGGCGTTCAGGGCCGGCACGCCGCCCAGGTGCGCGTACAGCACCTTCGAGCCGGCCGGGAATTCGCCCAGCCGCACCTTCTCGATCATCCCGTGCATCGACTTGCCCTCGTACACGGGGTCGGTCAGCATGCCTTCGAAGCGCGCGCACAGGCGGATGGCCTCCAGCGTGCCGTCATTCGGCAGCCCGTACTCGGGGCCGCCGAAGCGGCGGTCGAGCACCACGTCCTTTTCGGTGATGTCGCGGCCCAGCTCGACCAGCTCGGCCGTGTTCTTCGCAATGCGAAGGATCTGGTCGTAGGTCTGCTGCGGCTTGGCCGAGGCGTCGATGCCGATCACGCGGTCGGCGCGGCCGTCGGCCGCGAAGCCCACCACCATGCCGGCCTGCGTGCTGCCGGTGACCGAGCAGACCACGACGTAGTCGAACTTGAAGCCCAGCTCGGCTTCCTGCTGGCGTACTTCCTCGGCGAAGGCCACGAAGCCGAGCCCGCCGCGCGGGTGTTCCGAGCAGCCCGCGGGAATCGGGAACGGCTTGCCGCCGGCCTTGCGCACGCTTTCCATCGCGTCTTCCCAGCTCTTGCGGATGCCGATGTCGAAGCCCGCCGCATCGAGCCGCACGTCGGCACCGAGGATGCGTGACATCTCGATGTTGCCGACCCGGTCGTAGACCGCATCCGAGTAGTTGACCCAATTTTCCTGCACCAGCACGCATTTCATCCCGAGGTGCGCGGCCACGGCGGCGACCTGCCGCGTCTGGTTCGACTGGATGCCGCCGATGGACACCAGCGTGTCGTAGCCGCCCTCGAGCGCCTCGGGAATCAGGTACTCGAGCTTGCGCGTCTTGTTGCCGCCGAAGGCCAGGCCGCTGTTGCAGTCCTCGCGCTTGGCATACAGGTCGACCTTGCCGCCGAGGTGTGCGCTCAGCCGCTTCAGCGGGTGGATCGGCGAGGGGCCGAAGGTCAGGGCGTGGCGGGGAAACTTCTTGAGGTTCATGACGGAGGCTCCAGTGCGTTGAGGCCTTCGATCGTAGGAAGAACGGCTCGCAACGTGCTTGCGAAATTTTCTGGATTCGATCGACAAAAAAATGCACGATGACCAGATTGAATGTTTTTATTCGGTAGAAAAAGTAATGAACACAACAAAATTGCGTATTCCGTCGGAGCTGGATCGCACCGACCGTGCCATCCTTCGCGCCCTGCAGCGCGACGCCTCGCTGTCGAACGTGGCACTGGCCGCCAAGGTCAACCTCAGCGCCGCCGCCTGCCTGCGCCGCGTCGAGCGGCTCAAGGCGGCGGGGCTCATCAAGGGCATCGTCGCGCTGCTCGACCCCGACGCGCTCGACCTCGGCATGCTCGTGATGATCGGCGTGGTGCTCGACCGCTCCACGCCCGATTCCTTCGCCGACTTCGAGAAGGCCGCGCAGAAAGTGCCGGGCTGCCTCGAATGCCACGTGGTCACGGGCGAGTTCGACTACTTCATGCTCGTGCGCACGCGCGACAGCGACAGCTTCAACCGCCTGCATGCCGAGCAGCTGCTGTACTTGCCGGGCGTGCGGCAGATCAGGACCTTCGTGGTGCTCAAGCAGGTGCTGTCGACCACGCAGCTGCCGATCTGAGGTGCGGGCGCCAAATCGGCGTCAGTGCCGTCCCACAAGGGGGCTCGGTAGAATTGCGGCAGTTTTCTCTCGTCTTCCCGCCTTCTTCTTCCCCTAATTCCAGCGAGGTATTTCCCCATGGCACTCGTCTCGATGCGCGAACTGCTCGACCATGCCGCAGCCAATGGCTACGGCATTCCGGCCTTCAACGTCAACAACCTCGAACAGGTCCAGGCCGTGATGGAGGCCGCCAAGGAAACGGGCGCGCCCGTCATCCTTCAAGCCAGTGCAGGCGCGCGCAAGTACGCCGGCGAAGCCTTCATCAAGCACCTGATCCAGGCCGCCATCGAGCAGTACCCGAACATCCCGCTGGTGATGCACCAGGACCACGGCCAGAGCCCGGCCATCTGCCAGGGCGCCATCGACCTGGGCTTCTCCTCCGTCATGATGGACGGCTCGCTGCACGAGGACGGCAAGACGCCGGCCTCGTTCGACTACAACGTCGACGTGACCCGCAAGGTGGTCCAGCTGGCACACAAGGTCGGCGTGACCGTCGAGGGCGAGCTGGGTTGCCTGGGTTCGCTCGAAACCGGCCTGGCCGGTGAAGAAGACGGCATCGGCGCCGAAGGCGTGCTCGACCACTCGGCCCTGCTGACCGACCCGGAAGAAGCCGCCCAGTTCGTCAAGGCCACGCAGCTCGACGCGCTGGCCATCGCTATCGGCACCAGCCACGGCGCTTACAAGTTCACGCGCAAGCCCACGGGCGACATCCTGTCGATTTCGCGCGTGAAGGAAATCCACGCCCGCCTGCCCAACACCCACCTGGTGATGCACGGCTCGTCGTCGGTGCCGCAGGACCTGCTGGAAATCATCCGCAAGCACGGCGGCAACATGAAGGAAACCTACGGCGTGCCGGTCGAGGAAATCCAGGAAGCCATCAAGTACGGCGTGCGCAAGATCAACATCGACACCGACATCCGCCTGGCCATGACCGGCGCGGTGCGCAAGTTCCTGGCCGAGAACCCCGAGAAGTTCGACGCCCGCGAGTGGCTCAAGCCCGCGCGCGAAGCCGCCAAGCAGATCTGCAAGCAGCGCTACATCGAGTTCGGCTGCGAAGGCCAGGGCGCCAAGATCAAGGGCGACAGCCTGCAAGTCGTCGCTGCCAAGTACGCCAAGGGCGAACTGGCGCAAGAAGTCATTTAACCAAGCTCGCCCCCAGGCTGCGCGCACTTCGTGTCGCTTCGCCTACCCCCTACCGGGGGCGGCCGTGCGCGGCGGCCCTCCCGAATGATTGGGGGCTTTTTTCGCGATCTGCGGGCCACCGTCGATGGTGGCTTTTTTCTGCGCGCACAATCCGAATTCCGCTATCCCGTTTTCACCGCAACTGCCTCATGACCACCGTCCACACCTCCTCCATCCAGAGCCTGCCCCTGCTTGCGCGCGGCAAGGTGCGCGACAACTACGCCGTCGGCGAAGACCGCATCCTGATGGTCGCGAGCGACCGGCTCAGCGCCTTCGACGTGATCATGGGCGAGCCCATTCCCGGCAAGGGCGAGATCCTCACGCAGATGGCGCTGTGGTGGTTCGACCGGCTCGGCCAGCTGTGTCCCAACCACCTGACCGGTGATGCGCCCGAGAGCGCGGTCACGCCCGACGAGGTGCCGCAGGTCACGGGCCGCTCGATGCTGGTCAAGCGGCTGAAGCCGATCCCGGTCGAGGCCGTGGTGCGCGGCTACCTCGCCGGCAGCGGCTGGAAGGAATACCAGGAGAGCCGCTCGGTCTGCGGCGTGCCGCTGGCCGAAGGCCTGACCAACGCCAGCAAGCTGCCGCGCCCGATCTTCACGCCCGCAGCCAAGGCCGCGGCCGGCGAGCACGACGAGAACATCAGCTACGAGCGCGTGGTCGAGATCGTCGGCCCCAAGCTGGCCCAGCAGATCCGCGAGACCAGCATCGAGATCTACGAAACCGCCGCTCAGATCGCGCTGGCCAAGGGGATGATCATTGCCGACACCAAGTTCGAGTTCGGCCTGGACGAAGCCGGCACGCTGGTGCTGATGGACGAGGTGCTCACGCCCGACAGCTCGCGCTACTGGCCGGTCGAGGGCTACGAGGCCGCGCTGGCCGCCGGCACCAACCCGCCGAGCTACGACAAGCAGTTCGTGCGCGACTGGCTCGAAGCCACCAAGATCAACGGCAAGCCCTGGGACAAGACGCCCCCGGCGCCGCGCCTGCCGGCCGAGGTCATCGAGAAGACGGCGGCCAAGTACCGCGAGGCGCTGGAGCGCCTGACGGGCTGATTCCGGGCTTTTTCTTCTTTCAGCGCCCGCTGGTGCTCAGCGTTGCCACGGCGCGCCCGCTGGCGTTGAGCAGCGCAAGGCGTTCGGGGCCCGCAAGGCTGTAGCTCGCGGTGCTCTGCAGGGCGGAAATGAACTGCGCCTCGTTGGCGCCGCGTGCCGGGTCGGCGCAGGCCATGCGGGTCGAGGCCAGCTGGCCGATCTTCAGGGAGATGCCGCTGCGCGTGAACGTGCCCGAAAGGCGATTGCAGCCGCCCGAGCCGCTGAGGCGTCCGCTGCTGCGGTCGAACTGCACCTGCGCGCCGCTGCCGGGCGCGACGGGCTCGTCGCCCAGCTGAACCAGTTGCCAGGCGGGCCCTTCGATCGGCTCGTCGAGGCTGATGCCGCTCCCGCAGCCGGCCAACGCGGCCAGCAGCGCCGTCGCGGCGAGAACGGGGGGCGCGGTGCGGCGGGCGAGGCGGACGAAGGAACGCATGGCTGGTCTTTCCTTTTCGAATTTGCAACAAGTTGAATCGGGCGTGATCGTATGCGACGAGGCGCCGCTCGCCAATGCCGCTGCGTTCACAGGGAGGCCATGAAAAAAGCGGCCCGCAGGCCGCTTTCGCATCAGCTCAGCACCACGCTGCTCAGGCGGCGCCGGTAGGTTGCCACCACCGGATCGTCCGGCGGAATCTGCCCGTCGGCCACCTTCACCTTCGGCGGCTCGATCACATCGAGGATCGCGATGTAGGTCTTGCGGGCGAGGTCTTCGTTCCAGGTCTTGTCGCGCATCAGGATGTCGAGCAGCTCGTCCATGGCGTCGGTCCAGCGCTGCGCGGCCATCAGCAGGCGGGCGCGGCCGAAGCGAGCGTCGAAGTCGCGCTTGTTGGCGGCGATCTTCGCCTCGAAATCAGCCATCGCGGGCGCCGTGCCTGCAGGTGGTGCTGCGAAATCGATAGCGTCCATCCAGCGCTGCAGCGCATCGAGGCGGCGCACCAGCGTGGTCTTGGCGATCACCGGCGCAAAGGCCACCTTGGCGTCGTCGTGGCGGCCTTCCTGCAGCAGCAGCTTGATGTAGTCGAAGCGGGCGTCGTCGTTGGCCGGGTCGGTGGCCACGGCGTGCTGCAGTCTTTCGAGGGCGCCCCCGGTGTCGCCTTCGGCCAGAGCTTCCTGCGCGGCGGCTTCCTCCGAGGCGGCCTCGGCCTCGTCGGCGCCCGGCACGTGCTTGTCGAGGAACTCGCGGATCTTCTCGGCCGGGATGGCGCCGACGAAGCCGTCCACCGGCTGGCCGTCCTTGAACATCACGCAGAACGGGATGCTGCGCACGCCGAACATCTCCGACAACTGCGAAGAAATCTGCGGCACCTCGTCGGCGTCGAGCTTGGCCAGCGTGAAGCGGCCGGCGTACTCGACCTCGAGCTTTTCGAGCACCGGGCCGAGCTGTTTGCAGGGGCCGCACCATTCGGCCCAGATGTCCAGCAGCACCGGCGTGGCGACGGAGCCTTCGATCAGTTCGGCCTGGAAATTTTCGAGAGTGATGTCGATCATCGGAACCAACTGAGGGTGAAACGTAAAATTGAAACCATGAACGAAACCATTCAGGTCGGTGTAGTGATGGGCTCGAACTCCGATTGGGAGACGATGCGCAACGCGGTCGAGATTCTCCAGCAATTCGGAATCGGGCACGAAGCCAAGGTGGTCTCGGCCCACCGGATGCCCGATGCGCTGTTCGCATACGCCGAAAGCGCCGCCGGGCGCGGGCTCACGGCGATCATCGCGGGCGCGGGCGGCGCGGCGCACCTGCCGGGCATGCTGGCCTCGAAAACCACGGTGCCGGTACTCGGCGTGCCGGTGGCCAGCCGCCACCTGCAGGGCGTCGATTCGCTCTACAGCATCGTGCAGATGCCCAAGGGCGTGCCGGTGGCCACCTTCGCCATCGGCAATGCCGGCGCGGCCAACGCGGCGCTGTTCGCGGTGTCGATGCTGGCGGTGAACGATCCGGCTCTGCGCGCGAAGCTCGACGCCTTCCGCACGGCGCAGACCGCCGCCGCCGAGGCCATGACGCTGCCGCCGGCCCCCGCCGCGGAGACGCCCCCCGTTTCTCCTTTCTCGCCGCAAGGCGGAGGTGCCCTGTGAGCCAGAACGGCGACCTGCCCATTCTTCCGGGCGCCACGCTCGGCGTGCTCGGCGGCGGCCAGCTGGGGCGCATGTTCGCCCACGCGGCCCAGCGCATGGGCTACTTCACGGCGGTGCTCGACCCCGACACCGACAGCCCCGCCGGCCGCGTGAGCCACCATCACATCCACACCGACTACGACGACATCGACGGCCTCGCCCGGCTCGCGGGCCTGGCCGACGCGGTGACGACCGAGTTCGAGAACGTGCCGGCGCCCTCGTTGGAGCACCTCGCGGTCGCACGGCCGGTGTCGCCCGGCGCCTCGGCCATCGCCATCGCGCAGGACCGCATCGCCGAGAAGGCCCATTTCACCCGCTGCGGCGTGCCCTGCGCGCCTTACGCGGCCATCGAGACCGCGGCGCAGCTCGCTGCCGTCGACGACGGCCTGCTGCCCGGCATCCTGAAGACCGCGCGGCTGGGCTACGACGGCAAGGGCCAGCAGCGCGTGAAGACGCGCGCCGAACTGGTCGATGCCTGGCAGGCCACGGGCTGCGTGCCCTGCGTGCTCGAGAAGATGCTGCCGCTCGAATTCGAATGCTCGGTCATCCTCGCGCGCAGCCGCGACGGCCAGATCGTGCACTTCCCGCCGCAGCGCAACCTGCACCGCGACGGCATCCTCGCCGTCACCGAGGTGCATCCGCAGAACATGCCGAAGACGGTGGCGCAGGGCGCGGTCAATTCGGCCAAGAGCATCGCCAACGGTTTGGACTACGTCGGCGTGCTGTGCGTCGAGTTCTTCGCGCTGGCCGACGGCTCGCTGGTCGTCAACGAGATGGCACCGCGCCCGCACAACAGCGGCCACTACACGATGGAAGCCTGTGACGTGTCGCAGTTCGAGCTGCAGGTGCGCACGCTCGCCGGCCTGCCGCTGGCCGCGCCGCGCCAGCACAGTCCCGCGATCATGCTGAACCTGCTGGGCGACCTGTGGTTCCCCGCGGGCGATGACAAGTCCGCCAAGCCCGAATCGCCGCGCTGGAGCGAAGTGCTTGCGCTGCCGGGCGTGCATCTGCACCTCTACGGAAAGATCGACCCGCGGCGCGGCCGCAAGATGGGCCACCTCACGCTCACCGGCGCCACGCTCGAAGCCGTGCGCACCACGGCCTCGCAGGCCGCGCAGCTGCTGGGCCTGCCGGCGGTGATCACCGCCGACCTCGCATGATCCTCGACGGCCGCTCCACCGAAGCCATCGCCGAGGCCACGCGCGTGCTGCGCGCGGGCGGGCTGGTCGCGTTCCCGACCGAGACCGTCTACGGGCTGGGCGCAGACGCGAGCAGCGACATGGCCGTGGCCGGCATCTTCAAGGCCAAGGGGCGGCCCGCCGACCACCCGCTGATCGTCCACGTGGCGGCCGGCATCAAGGGCACCGAGTCGCTGTCGCGCTTCGCCCAGCCGCTGCCGCTTTTCGCGCAGAAGCTCGTGCAGGTCTTCTGGCCCGGTCCGCTCACGCTGATCGTCACGCGCCAGCCCGGCGTGGGCGCGGCGGCGGCGGGCGGGCAGGACACCATCGGCCTGCGCTGCCCTTCGCATCCCGTGGCGCAGGCGCTGCTCGAAGCCTGCGCCGAGCAGGGCGTGCCCGGCCTCGCGGGGCCGAGCGCCAACCGCTTCGGCCGGGTCAGCCCGACCACGGCGCAGCATGTGTTCGACGAGTTCGGCGATGCGCTGCTGGTTGTCGACGGCGGCGCGTGCGAGGTCGGCATCGAGTCGACCATCGTCGACTGCAGCCGCGGCGCGCCCGTGCTGCTGCGGCCGGGCGTGATCACGCGCGCGCAGATCGAGGCGGCTTGCGGCGAGAAGCTCGCCGACCGCGAAGTGCTCGAAACACCCGACCCGCGGGCCTCGGGCACGCTGGAGGCGCACTACGCCCCGAATGCCAAGGTGCGCCTGATGGACGCCAAGGCCATCCAGGCCGGCCTCGACGTGCTGGGCGCCAACGCCGCGCACATCGCCGTCTGGTCGCGAGCCCCGATGCGCAGCCGCTCGCAGCGCGTGCTGCTGCGGCGCATGCCCGACGACGCGGCGGCGAGCGCCCAGCTGCTGTTCGCGGTGCTGCGCGAGTTCGATGCGCAGGGTGTCAAGCTGATCTGGGTCGAGTCGCCGCCCGACACGCACGAGTGGGAAGGCGTGCGAGATCGCTTGCAGCGCGCATCTGCGGCCTGATCCAGGCTAACCCCTGCGGTCCGGCAAAGCCGGTTCCGCGGTATTCCTGGAAGGGGCCGGCTCTTCCTTTGCTCAGCCGCCGGCGGCCAGCACGCCCTGGAAGAAGCCTCGCGCCGATGCCAGGCAGAACGGCGGCGCCAGCGTGCCGTGGTACGCGAGCATGACCGCCTGCGCCTTGTCGGACGCGCTGCCCGGCGTGTTCTGCGCCAGCAGGTCCTTGGCCTGCGCGAAGCCGGCGCGCGCGGTCGAGTAGGCGTCGATCGCGGCCGAATCCTCCAGGTCCACCACTGCCAGCGCGGCGGCCGGCACGCCCTTGGCGCGGAAGTAGCCCGAGGTGGCGCGGGTGCTGAGGAAATTCACCGTCGGGTCGTTGGCGCCGCCGCACATCAGCATCGGCCGGGTCGGCACCCAGTTGCGCAGGTCGTTGGCGACGGCCGCCTTGCGGAAACCCGTCGCCGGCTTGCAGTCCAGCGGCGAGGTCGTGCTCAGCGACGCCGCTGTGGCCGGCAGTGCGTTGCCGGGGCAGGGCGCGGCCAGGATGTCGCCGGCCGCTTGCGTCAGGAAGCTCTGCTTGATCAGGTTGTTGGCGCCGTAGAAGATCGACAGCGAGGGGCTCACCGGCCCCGGCGTGGCATTCGCCGGGAACAGCGCCAGCTGCGGCAGCTTGCCGCTGGAGAACAGCGTGCCGGGCGTCAGGCTCGGCAGCAGGGTGTCGATGCCGGTGGCGTACTGCGCTTCGTAGATGTCGCTGGTGGCGTTGTAGACGTTGCCGAACTGCTGCTGCCAGCTGGTCGACAGCAGCGGCACGAACAGCGTGGAGCCCAGCGCCGGCCAGCCCAGGTAGGTGTAGTCGGACAACAGGCTGATGGCCGAGGGCGCCGACAGCGGCGCCGAGGCCGTCACCGTCTTGCCCGTTGCCTGCATCTCCCGGTGCGCCGCCATCGCGACATAGCCGCCCTGCGAATAGCCGGTGATGAACAGCGAGCCGGCGTCGTTCGCGTCGATGCCCGAGAAGGTCTTGCGCGCGGCCGTGAGCGCGTCGACCATGTCCTTGCCCTGCTGGTCGCCGTCGAGGTACGGGTGGTAGGGCAGCGTCGACTTGTCGTAGCCCGCGTAGTTGGGCGCCACCACGATGTAGCCCTGCGCCGCGAACATGGCGGCAATCATCAGGCCCTCGCCTGCGGCCGGCTGCGTGCTGTCGGTCCACTTGGCGAGGTTGTAGGCCTTGGCGGCGGTGGTGCCGTGGGCATAGAGCACCACGGGCCGCTGGCCGCCGCAGGCCACGTCGGTGCCCGTGGGCACCATGATCGCGGCGGTGGCGTTGGTCGCCTCGTTCTTCGCGCCGATGGTGCGGTATTCGAGGTAGCGCACGTCGATGCCGCACTTGGGCGTGCCGGCCACCTGCAGCACCGACCTGCCCTGGTCGCTGGCCTGGAGGTTGGCCTTGAACTGGTCGGCGGTCAGCTTGGCCGTCTGCTCGGGCGGGTTGGTGACCACCGAGCCCCGGCCGGTGTCGGTTACGGGCGGCGGAAAGCCAACGCCGATGCCTACTCCGCCACCATCCCCGCCGCCGCAGGCGGACAGCAGCAGCAAGGTTGCGCTTGCGAGCGCCGTCCAGGCGGCTGTCTTGCGCATCAGGACGAACGAGTGGGGGCGTGGCTTGGTCAAGGCATGTCTCCTGCGTTGGATTTGTACTGAATAGAACGGCCGTCCGATTCTGTGCAGTGCCATGGCCGCGCGCAAGCGGCATTTGCCATCAGAAGATTTCAGTACCTGGCAGGGTCGCGCAGGCCCGCCACCTGCCGTCAGTTGTCCTGCGAGGCCCAGTCGACCAGTGCGTCGAACGCGGCGCGCGCCGCCCCCGCGTTCTCGCCGTTGGCGATGGCCACCAGCACGTGGCGCCGGCCGCTCGCACCGTCCACGTAGCCGGCCACGCCGGAGGCATCGCGCAGCGTGCCCGTCTTCAGGTGGGCCGAGCCGCCCGAGCGCAGCGTGCGCTTCTTCAGCGTGCCGTCCACGCCCATGGCGGGCAGCGAGGACATCAGCTCCGGCATCACCGGCGAACGCCATGCCACCTGCAGCATCTTGCCGAGCGCAGCCGCGCTGATGCGCTCGTCGCGCGACAGGCCCGAGCCGTTCTCGAACACGGGCTGCGCCTCGCCCGTGCCGATGCGCTCGCGCCACCACTGGCCCAGCGCCGCGCGCGAAGCCTCGAAGGTGCCGCGGTTTTTCTGCGTGAGCCCGATCGTGAGGAACAACTGCTGCGCCATCACGTTGTTGCTGTACTTGTTGATGTCGCGGATCACTTCGGCCAGCGGCGGCGACTCGAACTCGAAGGCCGGCTTCAGCCCCGCCGGCGCGCGCCCTTCGCGCATCTGCCCGCCCACGCGCCCGCCCATCTCGGCCCACATGCCGCCGATGGCCCGCATGGCGTAGGTGCGCGGGTCGCCGTAGGCCACGGCCCAGCTCTTCTCGCCGCAGGCGGCCGGAAAGCCGCCGTTGAAGCGGATGCGGTTCACGTCGCTGAAGTCGGGCCGCAGCGCGGCGCGCCAGTCGCCGCATTCGCCGGGCACGAGCGCCACGGTCGGCGGCATCGCCACGCTCGCGAGCGGGGGCTCGTAGCTCACGCGCGCGATCTGGCCCGCGCGGTCGGGCGCGAAGCTCATGTTGACCGACTTGAAGTTCACGAGCAGCGCATCGGGCGAAGCGTTGTAGGGCCGCAGCGGCTCGCCGTCGAAGGCCGACGGGTCGCCCTCGACCGTAGTCTCGAACGCGCTGCGGTCGATCACGATGTCGCCGCTCACCGTGGTGATGCCCAGCCCCTGCACGTGGCGCAGCAGCAGCCACACGCGCTCCAGCACCAGCTTGGGGTCGCCCTGGCCCTTGATGTACAGGTTGCCGTTGAGCACGCCGTTGTTCACCGTGCCGTCGACATAGACCGGCGTGGTCCAGCTGTAGGCCGCGCCGAGCAGGTCCAGCGCGGCGTAGGTGGTCACCAGCTTCATGATCGACGCCGGATTCACCGGCGCCTGGGTGCGCCAGGCCAGCCGCGGCGGGCGTGTGCCGTCGGCTTCGGCCACCAGCATGGTCACGGATTCGCGCGGCACCTTGGCGCGGGCGAGGGCGGCGTCGACCTGGGTCGGGAGGGCCTGCTGGGCGGATGCGCCGGCCGAGGCCAGCGTTGCGAGCGTCAGTGCGAGGGCGGCGCGGCGGAAGGCAAAAGGCATCCGCCGATTATCCCGGCGGGAACAGGTGCAGCTTCGCGTGGTACAGCAGCATGACCGTCTTGGCGTCGGCGATGCGGCCGTCGGCCACCATGGCCAGCGCCTCGTCGATGCCGAGCTCCAGCACCTCGATGTCCTCGCCCTCTTCCGCCAGCCCGCCGCCTGCGCCGATGCGCATCGAGGACTCGTACGGCGCGACGAAGAAGTGCAGCTTCTCGGTGACCGAGCCCGGGCTCATGAAGCTCTCGAAGATCTTCTGCACCGCGCCGAGGCGGTAGCCGAGCTCTTCCTCGACCTCCGCGCGGATGCGCTCCTCGGGCGCGGCGTTGTCCAGCAGGCCGGCCGCGGCTTCGATCAGCAGGCCGTCGTGGCCGTTGACGAAGGCCGGGTAGCGGAACTGCCGCGTCAGCAGCACGCTGCGCTGCGCGAGGTTGTAGGGCAGCAGCGTGGCGCCGTTGCCGCGGTCGTAGGTCTCGCGGTGCATCCGCTGCCACTGGCCGTCGTTGCGGCGCCAGTCGAAGGCGGTGGTGCGCAGCGTGTACCAGTTGTCGGAAAGGAGGGTGACTTCGTGCACCCGGACGCGGTCTTGGATGGTCATGGCTGCGAGCATACGTGCATATTCGTGCAAAAACAATAAAAAACGTGCAGTCCATCGGCCACGCCGGTACCATCGGGCAATGCTCACCAGCCAGCGCAAGCAACACATCCTTTGGGTCCTGAAGCGCGACGGCAACGTCGTCGCGAAGGCGCTCAGCGACGAACTCGGCCTGTCGGAAGACACCATCCGCCGCGACCTGCGCGAGCTGGCGGCCGAAGGTTTGCTGCAGCGCGTGCACGGCGGTGCGTTGCCGGTCGCGGCGGCCGAAGCCGACTTCGCGCGGCGCCAGCAGCTCGCGCCCGACGAAAAGGTGGCCATCGGCCGCGCGGCCGCGCGCCTCGTGAAGCCGGGGCAGGTGGTGTTCATCGACGGCGGCACCACCGCCGTGCAGCTCGCGCGCCACCTGCCGGCGAGCCTGCAGGCCACCGTGGTCACGCACAGCCCGTCGGTGGCCGTCGAGCTGGTGGCGCATGCCGGCATCGAGGTGGTGCTGATCGGCGGGCGCCTCTTCAAGCATTCGGTGGTGGCGGTCGGCTCGGCGGCAATGGCGGCCATTGCGCGCATCCATGCCGACACGTACTTCATGGGTGTCACCGGCGTGCACGCCGAGGCGGGGCTGACCACGGGCGACCTGGAAGAGGCCGAGATCAAGCGCGCGCTGATGGCGTCGGCGGCCGAGACGGTGGTGCTGGCCTCGTCCGAAAAGATCGGGGCGGCGTCGGCGTGGGTGGTCAACCCGGTGGCCTCGGCCACCAGCCTGCTGGTGTCGCCGGACGTGCCGGCCCGGGCGCTGGCGCCGCTGCGCAAGGCGGGGCTGGCGATTCTGCGCAGCGATAACGGCGCGTGAGCCCGGGAATTGGCCGCCCCTCGATAATCGGCGGATGCCCCTCGCCTTACCCAAGCTGCTCGCCTTCGACACCAGCACTGAGCACCTGTCGGTGGCCGTGCTGCACGGCGACACGCTGCACGCCCACAACGGCGTGGGCGGCGCGCAAGCATCGACCACCCTGCTGCCGCTGATCCAGCAACTGCTGGGCGAAGCCGGGCTCGCGCTGGGCGAACTCGATGCCATCGTCTTCGGCCGGGGCCCCGGCTCTTTCACCGGCCTGCGCACCGCCTGCTCCGTGGCGCAGGGGCTGGCCTTCGGCGCCAACGTGCCGCTGCTGCCGGTCGACACGCTGCTCGCCGTGGCCGAAGAAGCGCGCCACGCCTTCGGCGCGAAGCAGGTGGTCGCCGTGCTCGATGCGCGCATGGACCAGCTTTACGCCGCGCGCTACGACTTCGAGGCCGACGGCCCGCTCGGCGGAAACGACGAGCCCCTGCTGCTGTCGCCCGAGGCACTTGAAGTGCCCGCCGGCTGGGCGCTCGCCGGCAATGCCTTCGCGGCCTACGGCCCGCGCCTGGCCCCGGCCGCCGCCCGCCACGACGCGCTGCCGAGCGCCACCGCGATGCTGCGGCTCGCCCCCGCGCTGCTCGCGGCCGGGCGCACCGTGCCGGCGGCACAGGCCTGGCCGCTCTATGTTCGCGATAAAGTGGCGCAAACCACCGAAGAGCGCGCCGCCATCAAGGCGGCCGCAGCCCATTGATCGCATGAGTGCCGTCCTCCAGCCCGTCGAAGCCCGCCTCGAACCGCTCACCGTCGAGCGGATCGATGCCGTCTGCGCGGTCGAGCAGACGGCCTACAGCCATCCGTGGACGCGCGCCAACTTCACCGACTCCATGGCCGTGGGCTACCACTGCCAGTGCCTGCTCGCGCCCGGCATGGCGCCCGGCGTGAGCTCGCCGCTCACCCAACTGGGCGAGACGCTGATCGGCTACTTCGTCGCCATGAAGGGCGTCGATGAAGTGCACCTGCTGAACATCACCGTCGCGCCGGCCTTCCAGCGCCAGGGCTGGGCGCCGCTCATGCTCGAGGCATTGGGCGGCTGGTCGCGGGCCGAGGGCGCGCAGTGGCTCTGGCTCGAAGTGCGCCGCAGCAACCAGCGCGCTCTCGACATCTACCTGCGCAACGGTTTTCGCAGCGTCGGCGTACGCAAGGGCTACTACCCGGCGCACGACGGCAAGCGCGAGGACGCGGTCGTCATGAGCCTGCGCTTGAATGAAACAGGCAGCGCCTGGGGAGCCTTGCGATGAGCGCGGTGCAGACATTGAAGCTCGACGCCCGCCAGCGCGCGATGCTCGACGAGATGGGCGTGAAGGTCTGGTGGCCGGTGCCCGAGGCCGCCGAGGCGGCGCCTGGAACGGCTTCCGCAGCAGCCACCGAAGAGGTGGCGGCGGTCGTCCGCGAGCGCGTGCAGGCTGAAATGCCGGTGGCCGCACCGCCGCCGCCCGCGGCCCGGTCCGTCGCGGCACCCGTGCCGCCCCCCGCACCGGTCGTTCGCCCGGCCGCTGCGCCACTGTCCGGAGGCGCCGCCGTGCTGGTAGAGGCGCCCTGCCGTCTCTATGCCGACGCCGGCACCGAATCGACGCAGGGCGGCTGGCTGGTCGTGGCCGACATGCCGCCCGAGCCCGACGGCCGCCACGGCGAACCCTTTGCGGGCGACGCCGGCCGCCTGCTCGACAACATGCTGCGTGCGCTGAAGCTGCACGACGGCAAGACCCCCGTGCACCTCATGCGCACCCACCGCGGCGTGGCCGCCGGCCAGCCCGGCAGCCCGCGCGCCATGGACGAGGCCTTCGACGAGCATGCCGCGGCGCTCGCACCGCGCATCGTGCTGGCAATGGGCCCGCTGGCCGCGCAAAGCCTGATGCGCAGCGGCGACCCGCTGGGCAAGCTGCGCGGCCGTGCCGTGCCGCTGGCTTCCGCCGGCGGCGCATCGGTGGTGGCGACTTATCACCCCGCCTACCTGTTGCGCAATCCCGCCGACAAGGCACGCGCCTGGACCGACCTCTGCCTGGCCGCTGAACAGGGCTAACCCCCAGGCTTCGCGCACTTCGTGTCGCTTCGCCAACCCCCTTGCAGGGGGCAACACCTGCGGCCCGGCGAAGCCGGTTCCGCGGTGTTCGCAGGCAGGTGGCGGGCGAGTGCGCGGGCATCCTTAAAATCGGACCCCATGACTTTCCTCGACAAGCTGGCCGCCGCACAGCAAAAAAACGGTTCCTTGCTCTGCGTGGGGCTCGATCCGGAGCCGGCCAAGTTCCCGGGGCATCTCAAGGGCGACGCCAGCCGCATCTATGACTTCTGTGCGCGCATCGTCGACGCGACGGCCGACCTGGTCATCGCCTTCAAGCCGCAGATCGCCTACTTCGCGGCGCACCGCGCCGAAGCCCAGCTCGAGCAGCTGATGGAGCACATGCGCCGCAATGCGCCCCACGTGCCCGTGATCCTCGACGCCAAGCGCGGCGACATCGGCTCCACCGCCGAGCAGTACGCCCTGGAGGCCTTCGAGCGCTACGGCGCCGATGCGGTGACGCTGTCGCCCTTCATGGGCTTCGACTCGGTGGCGCCGTACCTCAAGCACGAGGGCAAGGGCGCGTTCCTGCTGTGCCGCACCAGCAACCCCGGCGGTTCCGACCTGCAGGGCCAGCGGCTTGCGGATGTCGAGGGGCAGCCCTTCCTGTACGAACACGTTGCTCGCCTGGCGCAAGGCCCGTGGAACCTCAACGGCCAACTCGGACTGGTGGTGGGCGCGACCTACCCGGCGGAAATCGAGCGTGTGCGCGAACTCGCGCCAACCGTGCCGCTGCTGATTCCGGGCGTCGGCGCCCAGGGCGGCGATGCGGCCGCCACCGTGCGCGCCGGCTGGCGCGCCGATGCGCCGATCATCGTGAACTCGTCGCGGGCGATCATCTACGCGTCGTCGGGCGATGACTTCGCCGATGCGGCGAAGAGCGCCGCGCGCACGATGCGCGACACGCTCGAAGCCGCCAAGTAAGGCTCGCCCCCAGGCTGCGCGCACTTCGTGTCGCTTCGCCAACCGCCTACCGGGGGCAACACCTGAGGCCCGGCAAAGCCGGTTCCTCGGTGTTCCTGGATTGAGCCTCAGGCTCGGCGGAGGCGGGTAAAGGCTTCGAATTCCCAGTTCCGCATCCCCAGCAGCAGCGTGTAGCCCTCGCGGTCCTTGGCGGCCAGCTTCTGGTCGGTCTGGTGCTGCTGGGCGAAGTCCTGCGCCACGCGCTGCAGGCGTTCCAGGAAGGCCGGCGCCAGCGAGCGGCTGATCTGGCCGTGCACCAGCAGCAGGCCCTCGGCCGGGCCGTCGAAGCCGCCCTTGTAGTAGTCGAGCACCACGTTCTCGCGGAAGAACTCCATCACTGGGCCATGCGGCCGCCAGCGGAAGGTCTTGGCGAGCTTCAGGCGATACCGGTTGAGCGGGCGCAGCTCGATGATGCCGATGCGGTCCAGCTGAGCCAGGAAGCCGATGCACTCGGCCTCGCTCACGCGGTAGGCGGCCACGATCTGCTCCAGCGTCCACTGGCTCAGCACGCTGATGGCCACCAGCAGCAGCTTCTTGTCCCTGACCACGGCCTTTTCCTGCTCGTGCGTCAGCTCCTTCAGCAGCGGCTGGGCGTCGGCCACGCGGCGCGCCAGTTCGGCGAAATCGATCTTCAGCGCGCGGCAGATGGCGTCCACGCGCGACAGCGGCATGTCGCTCTTGGCCAGCATCCGCTTGACGCTGGATTCGGCCATGTCGAGCGACCGCGCCAGGTCGGCGTAGGTCATGCGGGCGCTCTTGAGTTCGTTCTTGAGGGCTTGGACGAGATCGACGGTGGTGCTCATGGCCCGGAAGCGTACACGGGCGCCTGCAAGTATCAATTGGAGATACCGGCAGGAGTGAATTAGTGTCTCGTATCGATTTTCGATGCCTGTGGAGCGGCCCGCGCCTAAATTCGCGGCCCGTACCGATCCACCCACCGAGGACCGCCATGCTCCTGTCTCTTGCCAGCCGACTCAGCCGCCGCGAACGCGGATTGCTTTTCACCTTCGCGCTGCTCACTCTGGTCGCCTTCTTCGGCCCCGCGCTGCCCGCCGCCGAGGTCGCCATCGCCTCGGTGTTCGCCGACAACCGCGCCTGGCACGGACTGCCCAACGCCATGGACGTGCTGAGCAACATCCCCTTCGTGGTGATCGGCCTGTGGGGCCTGTACCGGCTCAACCGCATCGACCGCTCGCACCAGGAGGCGCTGTCGCAGTTCCCGCTGGCCCCGCCCGCCAGCGATCCGCCGGACAACACGCTCGACTGCGCCTGGCTCTTCTTCGCCGGCCTGATCGCCACCGCCGCGGGCTCGGCCTTCTTCCACCTCGTGCCCGACGCCCCCCGGCTCGCCGCGGACCGCGCCGGCATGGCGGTGGCCTTCGCCGGGCTGATCGGTGTGGCGGTCTGCGAGCGGGTGAGCCAGCGCGCCGGCTGGCCCGCCGCCTGGTTCGCGCTGACGGCCGGCCTGCTCTCGGCCGAGGTGTTCCAGGAGACCGGCAACGTCATGCCCTGGGCGCTGGTGCAGTTCGGCGGCATGGCGCTGGTGGTGACACTGGCGCTGGCCACGCCGATGCGCAAGTCGGTCGGGCTGAAGCTGGGCTGGGTCATCTTCTTCTACGTGCTGGCCAAGGCTTTCGAACTGGCCGACCACCAGATTTATGAATTCACGCGGCACACGGTTTCGGGCCATACGCTGAAGCATCTGACGGCCTCGCTCGCCGGGCTGCCCGTGGTGCTCGCGCTCCACAAGCTCGAAATGCGCTGGGAAGCCGCACTACGGCACAATCCGGGCGCCGCCGCCGTGGCCGCCTGAGGAGCACTCTTCGAATGACAAATCCCGCCGCTGCCGCAGCCACACCCGTGGCCCACGAAGCGAACGCCCACGCCAACCAGTTCGCCCTCCTCAAGCAGCGGCGCTTCGCGCCTTTCTTCTGGACCCAGTTCGCGGGCGCGGCGAACGACAACCTGTTCAAGTTCGCCTTCACCGTCATGGTGACCTACCAGCTGCAGCTGGGCTGGATGCCGCCGGCCATGGCGGGGCTGGTGATCGGCGCGCTGTTCATCCTGCCGTTCCTGCTGTTCTCTGCCACGGCCGGCCAGCTCACCGACAAGTTCGACAAGACGAAGATGATCCGCTTCGTCAAGAACCTCGAGATTGCGATCATGGTGCTCGCGGCCTGGGGCTTCGTGCGGGCCGACGCGGTGGTGTTGCTGGGCTGCGTGTTCCTCATGGGTCTGCACTCCACGCTGTTCGGGCCCGTCAAGTTCGCCTACCTGCCGCAGGTGCTCGACGCGCGCGAACTCACGGGCGGCAATGGCATGGTCGAGATGGGCACCTTCGTCGCCATCCTGCTCGGGCAGGTGGCGGGCGGGCTGCTGGTGGCGGTGCCGCAGATCGGCCACATGAGCGTGGCCGTGGGTTGCGTGCTGCTGGCGCTGGTCGGCCGGGGCGTGGCGCAGGCCATACCAAAGGCGCCGGCCACCGACCCGGGGCTGGTCATCAATTGGAACCCGATCAGCGAAACCTGGCGCAACCTCAAGCTCGCGAACCAGAACGTGGTGGTGTTCCGCTCGCTGCTGGGCATCTCGTGGATGTGGTTTTTCGGGGCGGTGTTCCTGAGCCAGTTCCCGAGCTTCGCGAAGGAAGTGCTGCACGGCGACGAGCAGGTGGCCTCGCTGCTGCTGGTGGTGTTCTCGGTGGGCATCGGCGTCGGCTCGCTGCTGTGCGAGACGCTGAGCCGCCGGCAGGTGGAAATCGGCCTGGTGCCGCTGGGCGCCATCGGCATGAGCGTGTTCGCCGTCGACCTTTACTTTGCGTCGCGCGGCCTGCCGGCCGTGCCCGAGATGGGCATCGGCGCCTTCGTGCGCCAGGGCGCCCACTGGCGCGTGATGGCCGACCTGGCGCTGCTGTCGCTGTTCGCGGGCCTCTACAGCGTGCCGATGTACGCGCTGATCCAGCTGCGCAGCCAGCCCACGCACCGCGCGCGCATCATCGCGGCGAACAACATCCTCAATGCCCTGTTCATGATCGGCAGCTCGGTCATCGCGGGCGCGCTGCTGGGCGCGGGCTTCACCATTCCGCAGATCTTTTTGTTCACCGGCATCGCCAACGCGGTGGTGGCGTTCTACATCTTCATGCTGGTGCCCGAGTACCTGCTGCGCTTCGTGGCCTGGGTGCTGTCGCGCTTCGTCTACCGCTTCGACATCAAGGGCGAGTCGCACATTCCCACCGAGGGCGCGGCCGTGCTGGTGTGCAACCACGTGAGTTTCATAGACGCGGTGCTGCTGATGGCGGCAAGCCCGCGGCCGATCCGCTTCATCATGGACCACCGCATCTTCAAGGTGCCGGTGCTGGGCTGGCTGTTCAAGCTGGCCAAGGCCATTCCGATCGCGCCGCAGAAGGAAGACCCCGCGGCCTACGAAGCGGCTTTTGCCAAGGCGATCGGCGTGCTGCGCGAGGGCGATCTGCTCGCGATCTTCCCCGAGGGCGCGATCACGCGCGACGGCGAGCTGCAGCCGTTCAAGGGCGGCGTGATGAAGATCCTTGAAGGCGCGCGCGCCCAGGGCATCGAGCCGCCGGTGATCCCGATGGCGCTGACCAATCTCTGGGGCTCGTACTTCAGCCGCATCGAACTGCGCGGCGGCGAGCGCGTGGCCATGGCCAAGCCGTTTCGCCGCGGCTTCTTCAGCCGCGTGGGGCTTAACGTCGGCGGTCCTGTGCCGCCGGTGGAAGTGCAGCCCGAGTCGCTGCGCCAGCGTGTGAGCGCCCTGCTGGCCGCCTGAGGCGCAGCTCCTTTCCGGCGCGCAAGGCGCCGGAAAGTATTGGTTGCAGATACCGGCGGCGCTGAAAACCGCGACTGGTGCAAGCATTCAAGCCCCACGGTGCGGGAGCGAACCATCATTCGCCCACCTTCACTACGCCGCGAGGCACACATGCAACCCCTCTCATCGACCACGACCGTCTTCATCCAGCGCGACACGCGGGCCTGGCAGTTCCAGGCCTGGGCTTCGTTCGCGATCGCCGTCTTCCTGTGCGCCACCGGCCTGAGCTGGCTGCCGGGGGAGGCGCTGGACCGGGCGTTCATGGTGATGGGCTACGTGTTCTGCCTGAGCACCGCCTTCATGCTGGCCAAGTTCGTGCGCGACAGTCAGCAGGCCGCCGAGCGCAGCGCCGAAGCGACGCGCGACGTGCCCATGTGGAAGCTGGTCGTCTGGGGCAGCTTCTTCACCGCGATGGGCCTGACCGGCTGGGGCCTCGTGCGCATGGAGATCAACGAGGCCTACAAGGCCTTCCTGGGCGTGAGCTGGCTGTTCCTGATCAGCTCGGCCTTCACGCTGGCCAAGACGCTGCGCGACCGCCATGAAGCCGACATGGCTGAAGCCCGCCTGCAGGGCCGCCGCATGGCCCGTGCCGAAGCTGCTGCTTCTGCTGCCGAATAACCCGCGTCCGATCAACGAAAGCCCATCATGAAAAAGTCGATTGCCGCCGTTCTCGTCGCCGCCTGCACCGCCTTCGCGGGCATCTCGGCTCCCCTGCGTGCCCAGGCGCAGAGCGACGCCTCGGTCGCCCTCTCGCTGATGCCTGTGGCATCGGTGGTGGTCGCCGCCTCTGCGGTGGGGGCCTCGGCCACCGCGGCGGTCGCCGTGCCTGCCGCGCTGTCTGTGGGCGGCTCGACGCTCACCGTGATCGCGGTCGAAGCCTCTGCCGACGGCACGGTGTACCTGCTCGAACGCGCTTCGGACGGCGCGCGCGCCAGCATCAAGGTCGCGGGCCGCGCGGCTGACGGCGTGTCGAAAGCCGTGGGCACCAGCGTCCTCGTCAGCGTGATCGGCACCGGCGTGGTGCTGTCGGCCGCCGGCGAGGTGCTGGCCTTCGTGCCCAACGCCATCGGCCGCGCGCTGCTCCACAACGAGAGGTTGTCGTGAACCGGGCACTGCCGCTGCTGCTCGGGCTTGCGGTCTTGCTGCCGATGCAGGCGCAGGCCGGCCGCTCGTGCGAGCAAATCAAGCCAACGCCTGAAGTGATCGTCAAGGGCATGCAACTGGCCGAGCGCACCTCGCAGGCGCTCGACGCCAGCGGCGCGCGCGTCGTGATCCTGGCGCGCGCGGGGCAGGACCTGAGCAAGTACGGCCTGCGCTACTCGCACCTGGGCATCGCCTACAAGACGGATGCCGGCCCGTGGCGCGTGGTGCACAAGCTCAACCAGTGCGGGACCGCGGTGGCCGCCGTCTACCGCCAGGGGCTCGGCGAGTTCTTTCTCGACGACCCGTGGCGCTACGAGGCCGCCTGGGCCGTGCCCACGCCGCAGGTGCAGGCGCAGCTGCTGGCCGCGCTGAACGAACCGCCCGCGCGCATCGTGCGGCTGCACACCGCGCCCTACAGCATCGTGAGCTACGCCTGGGGCCAGAAGTACCAGCAGTCGAACCAGTGGGCCGTCGAGACGCTGGCCGCCGCCATGGAGCCCGCCACCATCGGCAGCCGCGCGCAGGCGCAGGCCTGGTTGCAGTTCAAAGGCTACGAGCCGACCGTGCTGAAGCTCGGCCCGCTCACCCGGCTGGGCGGGCGCGTAGGCTCGGCCAACGTGGCCTTCGACGACCATCCGAACGACAAGCGCTTCTCGGACCGCATCGAGACCGTGACGGTCGATTCTGTGTTCGCATGGTTGCCGCGTGCCGGGCTCGGCGCGGCGCCGGTGATCTTGAAGCTTCAATAAGAACGTGGAGAAAACAACATGAGCAAATCCTTGCGCCTTTCCGAAAAATGGTTCCGCCGCGGCCTCTGGCTGGTGGCGCTGGTGTTCGCGAGCTTCCTCATCGGGCTCGGCAGCACCGTCGTGAGCGACCTGCCCCAGGTCGAGCGCGTGCGCGGCATCGACGACTTCATCGACAAGCCGGCGGCCGAGCCGCTGCGCGCCACCGTCAAGGCCTCGGAAGCCGCCGAGCTGCAGGCCGCGCGCGACCTCGACCAGATCCGCCTGCAGCTCAACGCCGCGCAGCAGGCCAGCGCCAATGCGCGCGAGACCTTCGGCAACTGGATCTCCACGCGGCGCGCCACCGCGCAGCCCGATCAGGACACCGAGCTCATCGCGCGCACCAAGGCGCTCGACGCCTTCAAGCAGAAGGAGGAGGAGCTGCAGCGCAAGGTCAACGCGCAGCAGAAGATCGCGCTCGACGCGCGCCAGGCCGAGCAGCGCGCCTCCGAAGCGCTGTCGGTGCTGGAGCGCGACGCGCAGCTCAAGCTCGACGCCGAGTACCGCCGCATCGAACTGCGCGTATTCGCCTACCGGCTGGCGCTCACGCTGCCGCTGCTCGTCGTGGCCGGCTGGCTCTTCGTGAAGAAGCGCAAGAGCACCTGGTGGCCGTTCGTGTGGGGCTTCATCTTCTTCGCGCTGTTCGCCTTCTTCGTCGAGCTGGTGCCCTACCTGCCGAGCTACGGCGGCTATGTGCGCTACGTGGTGGGCATCCTGCTCACCGTGCTGGTGGGTCGCTACGCGATCATCGCGCTCAACCGCTACCTGGCGCGCCAGAAACTCGCCGAGCAACAGCCCGACCAGGTGCGCCGCGAGGAGCTGAGCTACGACGTCGCCCTGGCGCGCCTGGGCAAGAGCGTATGCCCCGGCTGCGAACGGCCGGTCGACCTGAAGAACAACGAGATCGACTTCTGCCCGCACTGCGGCATCGGCCTGTTCGACCACTGCGGCCAGTGCGAGACGCGCAAGAGCGCGTTCTCCAAGTTCTGCCATGCCTGCGGAACCTCGGCGGGCGCGCAGACGCAGTCGCCGCACACACCTGTGACCGGCACTGCGCAATCGGTCACGCCGGGTGCCCCGGTTCTGCCGGCCACGTAGCGGAACCGCCGCACGGGCGTGCTACAACCCCAGGGCTGCGGCACGCAACGCCGTGCCGCGGGTTTTCCCATTCACATTGACGGAGTACACCCATGAGCATTTTCGGCAAGATTTTTTCCAAGATTTTTCCGTCGGCCAACGCCGCTGAAGTCGTCGCCGCACCGCCGGCGGCTGCACCGGGCGCGCCGGCCGCGGCCGCACCGCCGCCTGCGATCCCGCTGGGCGATGTGCCCGCCGTCCTGGACGCGATGCCTGGTGCCGCCGGCCTGAACTGGCGCACCTCGATCGTCGACCTGCTCAAGTTGCTGGGCCTGGACAGCAGCCTCGCCGCGCGCAAAGAACTGGCCAGCGAAATTCTCTACAGCGATGGCGAGCCGGGTTCGGCCGAATGGAACATCGGCCTGCACAAGCAGGTGATGAGCCGCATCGCCGCCAATGGCGGCACGCTGCCAGCCGAACTGCGCGACTAAGAAGATCGGTACCCGGGAATTTTCTTTTTCCAGAAACACCGCGGAACCGGCTTCGCCGGGCCGCAGGTGTTGCCCCCGGTAGGGGGTTGGCGAAGCGACACGAAGTGCGCGTAGCCTGGGGGCGAGCCTGTTTCAGGTCCAGCCCGCATCCACCACGTAGTCCTGTGCGGTGCACATGCGCGAATCGTCGGCCGCGAGGAACAGCGCCATTGCCGCGATGTCTTCCGCCATCACGCGGCCCGGCAGGCACTGGGCCGCATCGATCTCCGCGCCCGATTCGGGCTTCACCCACAGCTTGATCTGCCGCTCGGTCATCACCCAGCCCGGCACGATCGAATTCACGCGGATGTTCTGCTTGCCCAGGTCGCGCGCCAGCGAGCGCGTGAGGCCGCGCGCCGCCGCCTTGCAGGCCTGGTACACCGGATAGCCCCGGCCCTTGATCATCCAGCTGATCGAGCCGAAGTTGATGATCGATCCGCCGCCCAGCGCACGCATGTCGTCCGCCACTGCCTGCGCGGCAAAGAACTGGTGCTTGAAGTTGACGGCCACGAGGCGGTCGAAGTCCTCGCTGGTCACGTCGGCCATCTCGTGGCGGCGGTCGTTGGCTGCGTTGTTCAGCAGCACGGCGATCGGGCCGAAGCGTTGGCGCACCGCGTCGATGGTGGCGCCGAGCGCGGCCGTGTCGGTCACGTCGCAGGCCTGGAACAGCGCAGGGTGCTCGCCTTGCAGCTGCGCCGCGAGCGCGTTGCCGGCGGCGGTGTCGAGATCGCAGAAGCCGACCCTCGCGCCCTGTGCGTTAAAGGCCCGCACCAGCGATTCGCCGATGCCGCTGGCGCCGCCGGAAATGAACACGGTGCGCCCGGCCAGCGACGGATAGCGGGCGGTGTAGGGAGAAGATGCGTTGGTCATGGGAATGCGGCAACAGCAGTGGAAACGGAAGGCAAGCGTAGCGGATGAGCGGGCCCCCGGCGAGCCCGGGGTTGCCGGTCGGCGTATGGCTTCCGGCGAATGGGCAGCGCCGACGGGCGTGGCTACGCTCCTGCCCCATGACGAACACCTTTCCCCGCCGCGCCGTCCTGGCGCTCGCGCTTCTTCCCGCCGCCCTGGCGGTGCGTTCCGTGCGCGCACAGGCGCCGGCGCCCGTGCAGCTCTTCAAGGTGGTCTCGCCGCGCGACGAGGTGATCGTGGGCGCCGACGCGGCGCTGCTCGGCGCGGGCTCCGGCCCCGCCGTGGAGCGGCTGGCCGCGCAGCTGGCCGCCAAGGGCCAGCTCACGCTGTGGCAGTACGCCTCGCACAAGGACTCGGGCGGCGCGCTGGTGCAGGCGCCGCTCAGGCAGATCGTGGTCTTCAAGAACGAGGCGCTGCGTATCGAGCCCTACGCCACCCCGCTGCCCATCCAGGCCCCGAAGTAAGAAGAAGCCTCAGACTCCTCGTGCCCGCTCCGACTTGAAGCGCGCGCGGAACTCGGTGAACGAGCCCGCGTCGAGCGACGCGCGGATCTCGCGCATAAGGTTCAGGTAATAGTGCAGGTTGTGGATGGTCGTGAGCATCGGTCCGAGCATTTCGCCGCAACGGTCGAGGTGATGCAGGTAGGCGCGGCTGAAGCCCTCGCGTCCGCCGTCGTTCCACGAAACGCCCGAGGTGCCGGCGCACGCATGGCAGGTGCAGCTGGGGTCGATGGGCTGCGGATCGCTCTTGTGGCGCGCGTTGCGCATCTTCAGGTCGCCGAAGCGCGTGAACAGCGTGCCATTGCGCGCATTGCGCGTGGGCATCACGCAGTCGAACATGTCCACGCCATCGGCCACGCCCTGCACCAGGTCCTCGGGCGTGCCCACGCCCATCAGGTAGCGCGGCTTGTTCGCGGGCAGCCGGTGCGGCGTGTGGCCCATGATGTGCAGCATCTCTTCCTTGGGCTCGCCCACGCTCACGCCGCCGATGGCGTAGCCCGGGAAGTCCATGTCGACCAGCGCGGCGAGCGACTCCTCGCGCAGGTTCTCGAACATGCCGCCCTGCACGATGCCGAACAGCGCGTTCGGGTTCTCCAGCCGTGCGAATTCGCTCTGGCAGCGCCTGGCCCAGCGCAGGCTCAGCTCCATCGAGATGCGCGCCTCGGCCTCCGTCGTGATATGGCCCTTGGTGTCATAGGGCGTGCACTCGTCGAACTGCATCACGATGTCGCTGTTCAGGATGGTCTGGATCTGCATCGAGACCTCGGGCGTGAGGAACAGCTTGTCGCCGTTGACGGGCGAGGCGAACTTCACGCCTTCCTCGCTGATCTTGCGCATCGCGCCCAGCGACCACACCTGGAAGCCGCCCGAGTCGGTGAGGATGGGCTTGTCCCACTTCTCGAACTGGTGCAGCCCGCCGAAGTTCGCCATCACGTCCAGGCCGGGGCGCATCCACAGGTGGAAGGTGTTGCCCAGGATGATCTGCGCGCCCATCTCCTCGAGGCTGCGCGGCATCACGCCCTTGACGGTGCCGTAGGTGCCCACGGGCATGAAGATCGGCGTCTGCACCTTGCCGTGGTTGAGCGTGAGCGTGGCGCGGCGCGCGTGGCTGTCGGGGTCGGTCTTGAGGAGTTCGAAGTTCAGCATGTCGTTCAGTCCGTTTGTCGCGCGAGCAGCATGGCGTCGCCATAGCTGAAGAAGCGGTAGCCGTTGGCGATGGCATGGGCATACAGCGCCATCACGTGCTCGTAGCCCGCGAAGGCCGAGACCAGCATCATCAGCGTGCTCTTCGGCAAGTGGAAGTTCGTCACCAGCAAGTCGACGTGTTCGAACACGAAGCCCGGCGTGATGAAGATGCGCGTGTCGCCCGTGGCTTCGCCGCTCTTGGCCCACGATTCGAGCGTGCGCACCGTGGTCGTGCCGACCGCAACGACACGGCCGCCGCGTGCCTTGCATTCGGCAATCGCGCGCTGCGTGGCCTCGGGCACCTCATAACGCTCGGCGTGCATCGTGTGTTCGGCGATGTTCTCGGTCTTCACCGGCTGGAAGGTGCCGGCGCCCACGTGCAGCGTGACGCTGGCGCGCTGCACGCCGTGCGCATCGAGTTCGGCCAGCAGTGCCTCGTCGAAATGCAGCGCGGCGGTGGGCGCGGCCACCGCGCCGGGCACGCGTGCGAACACGGTCTGGTAGCGGCTCTCGTCGTCGGCCGAATCGGTGTGCGTGATGTAGGGCGGCAGCGGCACGTGGCCGCAGCGGGCCATCAGCGCGTACGGGTCTTCGCCCGCGTCGCTCTCGAAGCCGAAGCGGAACAGCGCGCCGTCTTCGTCCGGCCAGCGGCCCAGCAGCGTGGCGCGAAAGCCGCCGACCATCTCGAGCGTGGTGCCCACGGGCGGCTTCTTGCTGACCTTCATGTGGGCGACCACTTCGTGGCCCTGCAGCACGCGCTCGACCAGCAGCTCGAGCTTGCCGCCGGTCGGCTTCTCGCCGAACAGGCGCGCCTTGACCACGCGCGTGTCGTTGAAGACGAGCAGGTCGCCCGCGCGCAGCAGCGAAGGCAGGTGTTTGAAGATGCGGTCGACTGGCGCGGGCCCCGTGCCGTCGAGCAGGCGGGAGGCGGTGCGTTCGGTGGCCGGGTGTTGCGCCACCAGCTCGGGCGGCAAGGCGAAATCGAAATCGGAAAGCGTGAAGGCGCGCATGGTGCTTGAGGGCCGGACGGGCCCGTGCCAAGGAGGCATGGGAAGAGAAGGATGCAGGAAGCGGGCGATTGTCCCATGGGCTGGAATCACGGGCCCGTCAGGGGGTTGCCGAGGCAGAATCGACGCATGGTCGATTCCTACGTCGCGCGCGTCCCGCCAGCCCCTGCTCCTCCTTCCGAAGGCGAGCTCTTCAAGAAGATCCTGGGCGGCGCCTGGATGGGACTGCACCCCGACATCCGCCGGCGCTTCGACAAGAACCCCTCGCCCGGCAAGGCGCTGCATTACCTGGGCGCGCTCAGCGAGTTGCGCTGCTCGCGCTTCGGCAAGCTGCTGGGGCACCTCACGCAGCCGATGATCCAGGGCGCGCTGATCCCCTACAGCGACAGCCACTTCCCGGTGGAGATCCAGGTCTACGCCAAGCCCGGCGACCCCGCCATCTACAAGCAGCGCATCTACCGCCTGCACGGGCGCAAGCCGATCCAGTTCACCAGCTTCATGCGCGAGAGCGAGCGCGGCGAGGTGCTGGAGTACGTCGGCATGGGCCTGGGCATGAAGCTGGTGCTGAGCGTGGAGAACGGCAGCCTGCATTTCCGGAGCGACGGCTATTTCTGGGACGTGTTCGGCTGGCGCATTCCGCTGCCGGGCCTCTTCACGCCGGGCAAGACTTTTCTCTGGCACCACAACGAGACGCCCGAGCGCTTCAACATCCGCATCGAGATCCGTCACTGGCTGATGGGCACCACCTTCACGCAGGTCGGCGTGTTCGAGGAAGTGGCCGAGCCGCAGGCGGTGGCCGCATGACGCTCGACACGCACCTGCTGGCCCTGCAGCTCATGGCGGCCCAGGGCGTGCTGGGCGCCTTCGACACGCTCTACCACCACGAGGGCACAGAGGCGCTGCCGCGGCGCGGCGCGGCGGCGCGCGAGCTGGCGATCCACGCGACGCGCTCGTCCATCTACTGCGCGCTGTTCCTCGGGCTGTCGGCGTGGGCCTGGCACGGCGCGTGGGCGTGGGTGCTGCTCGCGGTGTTCGGCGTCGAGATCGTGCTCACGCTGTGGGACTTCGTGGTCGAGGACGGCAGCCGCCTGCTGCCGCCCACCGAACGGGTCACGCACACGGTGCTGGCCATCAACGCCGGCGCGTTCATCGCGCTGCTGGCGATGAGCGCGGTCGGCTGGGCCGCGCAGCCGACCGCGATGGTGTGGCAGCCGCACGGCTGGCTCAGCGCGTTCCTGGCGTTGTGCGGCGTGGGCGTGGGTCTCTCGGGCCTGCGCGATGGCTTCGCGGCGCGCGCGCTGTTCGGGCAGCACAAGCAGGCGCAGGCGCGCGATGCCCTGGAGCCGGTGCGCTTCGGCACCAAGCCGCAGCATGTGCTGGTCACGGGCGGTACCGGCTTCATCGGCAAGATCCTCGTGCGCCACCTGTTGGCCGACGGCCATGCGGTGACGGTCTGGACGCGCAATGCGCGCTCGGCCGCCTGGGACTTCGGCGGCGCGGTGCGCTGCGTGCAATCGCTCCACCAGGTCCCGGCGGCCGACGATGTCGACGTGGTCGTCAACCTCGCGGGCGCGCGCATCCTGGGCATGCGCTGGAGCGAACGGCGACGCCAGCAGCTGCTCAGGAGCCGCGAAGGGCTGACGCAGCAGCTGGTGGCATGGATCGCCACGCGGCCACGCAAGCCGTGGCTGCTGCTCTCGGGCTCCGCCATCGGCTACTACGGCGTCCAGCCGCAGGGCCACGCCGCCGAACTCGCCGAAGATGCGCCGCCGCAAGAGATCTTCATGTCGCAGCTGTGCCAGCGCTGGGAGCAGGCGGCACGCGCCGCTGTCGCGCACGGTGTGCACGTGGCCTGCATGCGTTTCGGCTTCGTGCTCGGCCACCAGGGCTCGCTGCCGCAGTTGCTGATGCCGGTCCGGCTCGGCATGGGCGGGCGGCTGGGCAGCGGGCGGCAATGGCTGTCGTGGGTGCATGTGCATGACCTGGTCCGCGCGATGGCGCATGTGTGGAGCGTGGCCGAACGGGCCGCGGCCCCCGCGACGGCGCAGGCTTTCAACTTCACCGCGCCCGGTGCGCTGAGCCAGGAAGAATTCACCCGCGTCGCCGCCAGCGTGCTGCACCGCCCCTGCTGGATGCCGACTCCTGCGGCGCCCGTCAGGCTGCTGCTCGGCGAGCAGGCCGACCTGCTGCTCGAAGGCCAGCGCGTGGTGCCCGCGCAGTTGCTGCGCACCGGCTTCCAGTTCATGTTCCCCGATGCCCGCAGCGCCTTGGCGGACCTTTGCCGCCCGCGCTAGAAGCCCGTCCGTGCCTCCCAAGAAAGCCCCGTCCCCTGCAGCTTCCGCGAGTGCCGCCGCGCCGGTGCCCGCAGGCCCGCCCGGCAGCGGCCTGAGCCAGGTGCAGCGCGCCTTGCGCAAGCTGGGCCTCGTGCGCGACATCGACTTCGCGCTCTACCTGCCGATGCGCTACGAGGACGAGACGCGCATCGTGCGCCTGGCCGACACGCGCGACGGCGACATGGCGCAGGTCGAAGGCGTGATCACCGAATGCGAGGTGGTGTACCGCCCGCGCCGCCAACTGCTGGCGACCATCGACGACGGCAGCGACACCTGCCAGCTGCGCTTCTTCAACTTCTATCCCTCGCAGCAGAAGCAACTGGCGGTCGGCGCGCGGGTGCGGGTGCGCGGCGAGGTTCGCGGCGGCTTCGTGGGGCGGCAGATGATGCATCCGACCGTGAAGGCGGCCGGCACCGCATTGCCGAATGCGCTCACGCCGGTCTACTCCACCGTGGCCGGGCTCGCGCAGCCGGTGCTGCGGCGCGAGGTGCGTTCGGGCCTGGCGCGCGCGGTGCTCGACGAGACCATTCCGGTGCAGATCGGTCTGCGCGGCGCGTGGGATCTGCGCAGCGCACTGAGCTTCCTGCACTACCCGACGCCCGACGTGTCGATTGCCGCGCTCGAAGACCACAGCCACCCGGCATGGCAGCGCATCAAGGCTGAGGAACTGCTGGCGCAGCAGCTGTCGCAACTGCAGGCCCGGCTGGAGCGCGCGGCCCAGCGTGCGCCGGTGCTGCCTGCGCCGACCGAGCCGGTCGCCACTTCGCTGCATGCGCAGCTGCTCGCGGTGCTGCCCTTCGGCCTGACCGGTGCGCAGCAGCGCGTGGGCGAGGAGATCACGGCCGACCTGCACCGCCAGATCCCGATGCACCGCCTGCTGCAGGGCGACGTGGGCTCGGGCAAGACCGTGGTGGCGGCGCTGGCGGCGGCGCGCTGCATCGACGCGGGTTTCCAGTGCGCGCTGATGGCGCCCACCGAGATCCTCGCGGCCCAGCACTTCGGCAAGCTGGTCGGCTGGCTCGATCCGCTGCTCGCTGCGCGCGGCCTGCGCGTGGCGTGGCTCACGGGCAGCCAGAGGAAGAAGGAGCGCGACGAGATGTCGGCGGCGGTGGAGAGCGGCCAGGCCGCGTTGGTCATCGGCACGCACGCGGTCATTTCCGAGAAGGTTCGCTTCAAGAATCTTGCGCTGGCCATCATCGACGAGCAGCATCGCTTCGGCGTGGCGCAGCGCCTGGCCTTGCGCGGCAAGGCCGTCGGGCACCTGGAGCCGCATCTGCTGATGATGAGCGCCACGCCGATCCCGCGCACGCTCGCGATGAGCTACTACGCCGACCTCGACGTCTCCACGCTCGACGAGCTGCCGCCGGGCCGCACGCCCATCGTCACCAAGCTGGTGGCCGACCATCGGCGCGACGAGGTCATCGACCGCATCCACGCGCAGATCGCGCAGGGCCGGCAGGTGTACTGGGTGTGCCCGCTGATCGAGGAGAGCGAGGCGGTCGACCTGCGCAACGCGACCGAAACGCGCGACGAGCTGGCCGACACGCTCGGCGAGCCCATCCAGGTCGGCCTGCTGCATTCGCGCATGCCCACGGCCGAGAAGCAGGCGGTGATGGCGGCGTTCACCGCCAACGAGATCCAGGTGCTGGTGAGCACGACCGTGATCGAAGTGGGCGTCGACGTGCCCAACGCCTCGCTGATGGTGATCGAGCACGCCGAGCGCTTCGGCCTCTCGCAGCTGCACCAGCTGCGCGGCCGCGTGGGACGCGGCGCGGCAGCCTCGGCCTGCGTGCTGCTCTATGCGCCGGGCGACAGCGGCCGTGTCGGCGAAGCGGCGCGCGCGCGGCTCAAGGCAATGGCCGAGACCGGCGACGGCTTCGAGATCGCGCGGCGCGACCTGGAGATCCGTGGTCCCGGCGAGTTCCTGGGCGCGCGGCAGTCGGGCGCACCGCTGCTGCGTTTTGCCGACCTGACGACCGATACGCTGCTGCTCGACTGGGCGCGCGAACTGGCACCGGTGATGCTGCAGAAGCATCCCGAACTGGCACAGCGCCACATCGACCGCTGGCTCGGCACCAAGGCCGAGTATCTGAAAGCCTGAGGCGCTTCAGGCTGCGGGACGACGCGTGAAGGCCAGGATGAGCCCGAAGCCGACCATCATGCTGCCGCTCACCCGGTTGAACCAGCGCATCGCGCGGCTGCCGTCGGCCAGCCGGCGCATGCGCGCACCGAGCATCGCGTAGAGCGCGATAGCGACCAGCTCGAACACCAGGAAGGTCGCGCCCAGCAGCAGATAGCTGGAAGCGTAGGCACCGGGCACCACGAACTGCGGGAAGAAGGCAGTGAACACCAGGATGGCCTTCGGATTGCCCGCCGCCACGGTGAACTCCTGCCGCGCCAGCGCGCGCATGGAGGGCGGCGCGGATGCGTCGCGCGCCTGCACCTCGGCCGTGGGCGCCGGTGCGCGCAGCAGGCGGATGCCGATCCATACGAGATACGCCGCGCCGATGTACTTGATGACGTCGAAGGCCAGTTCCGACGCCACCAGCACCGCGCCCATGCCCAGCCCCGCGATGGCGATCATGATCGCGAAGGCCGCGAGCCGGCCGCTGGCCGCGATCACCGCCGGCGACACGCCGTGCCTGGCACCATTGGTCACCGACAGCAGGTTGTTGGGGCCGAAAGCCATGTTGATGGCGAAGCAGGCCGGCAGGAAGAGCAGGTAGGCAGACAGGGTCATGGCGTGTCCGTCGATGGAGGTGGGCTCGCCATTATCTGCAGGCTCTAGCTGTCGACGCCACCCTCGGGCATCCGCCGCGCGTAGACTGCCAGCACGATGCGCTCGGAGTGGATGAGGTAGTCGTTGAGAGCCGCCGCGCCCTCGGCGAACTTGCCGGCCTCGATGAGTTCGAGCAGCTTCGTGTTCATGTCCACGTAGGGCGCGTGCAGGAACTCCGGGTCCTTGAGCAGGCCGAAGGCCAGCCGCAGCTCGACGAGGATGTGCGCGAACAGGTTGTTCAGCCGCTCGCTGTCGGCCAGTTCCACGATCGCCATGTGGAACTCCATGTTGGCCGTGCCCACGCCCAGCCAGTCGCCTGCGTCGCGGCACTTCAGCGCCATCTCGACCGCGTCGCGCATGTGCTTCTTGGCCGGGTGGCGCGGGTAGGCCTGCGCCAGCGCCTGGCATTCGATGAGGCGGCGCACCCGGTAGATGTCGATGATCGACGCGATGCTCGGCACAGCCACGAACACGCCGCGGTTCGGCGCGTGCTTGAGCAGCCCTTCCTTGGTCAGCGTGCGGAACACCTCGCGCAGGGTGTTGCGCGAAATCTCGAAGCTGTCGGCCAGCGCGGCCTCCGACAGCCGCTGCCCCGGCGAGAACTCGCCCTTCACGATCTTCTGGCGGATGAGTTCCGCCACCCGGTCGTTGAGCGTCTGCGCGCCGACGGCTGGCGAAGCGGGTGAAGTCGGGGAGGCCAGTGGAGTCATGCCGGGAAGGGGTGAGAGGAGCGGGGAGTCCGGGCGTTTGTAGCAGGTTTTCCCCGTCGGACGGCACCCGCGCGGCCGCTGCCCGATGCACCAAGTGCTGACACGCTCAGGGTTTTCATGGGGTCAGTCAAGCACTGTTGTTGGGCACACTCACATAAATTGTTCAACAATTTATGAGAAATGAGTGGTTCAGATGATTTGAATTGCTCATTCATTGGCACGCAGTTTGCATGAAGCGGCTTGCCGGCGCCCCCGCGCAAGGTGTCTCCGAATCCAGAAACGAAAGACCAACATGACTTCTGACATCCCTCATCTGTGGCCGCTGATCGGCGTCGCCGTGATCATTGCGGGCTTCATCCTGCGCTTCAACCCGATGCTGGTGGTGATCGTCACGGCCATCGCCACGGCGATCGCCGCGGGCTTCGGCCCGATGGCGATCCTCACGGCCATCGGCACCGGGTTCATCAAGACCCGCAACCTGCCGCTGATCATTCTTCTGCCGCTGGCGGTGATCGGGCTGCTCGAGCGGCACGGCCTGCGCCAGCACGCGCAGAACTGGATCAGCCGCATCAAGTCGGCCACCGCCGGGCGCCTGCTGATCGTCTACCTCGCGGCGCGCGAACTCACGGCGGCAGTTGGCCTGACCAGCCTGGGCGGCCACCCGCAGATGGTTCGACCGCTGCTCGCGCCCATGGCCGAAGGCGCCACCGAAACCCGCTACGGCAAGCTGCCCGACCGCATCCGCCACAAGCTGCGCGCCTATGCGGCGGCCACCGACAACGTGGGCCTGTTCTTCGGCGAAGACATCTTCGTGGCCTTCGGCGCCATCGTGCTGATGAGCACCTTCCTGCACGAGGCCGGCATCGACGTCGAGCCGCTGCACATCGCGCTGTGGGGCATTCCGACCGCGATTGCCGCCTTCATCATCCACGCCTGGCGCCTGCGCCGGCTCGACCAGTCGTTGGCACGTGAACTGGGTGGTGCACCGGCGTCCGATGCGCCCGCCGTTCCGGCCACGCAGGAAGGCCGCTGATCATGATTCTCTCGATCCAGCACCTGTACATCCTGGTCGGCCTGATCCTCGCGATCACGGCGGTCATGACGCTGGCCGACCGCCAGCACCCCAAGCGCTACACCAGCGCGCTGTTCTGGGGGCTCTATTCGCTGGTCTTCCTGGTCGGCGACAAGCTGCCGCCCGCATGGGTCGGCGCGGGCGCCATCGGCATGGCCGTCATTGCCGGCCTGCGCGGCGTCGGCGCGGGCAAACACAAGGAGCCCACGCCGGCCGAGTACGAAACCAGCGCCAAGCGCCTGGGCAACAAGCTCTTCATGCCGGCGCTGGCGATTCCGCTGGTCACGGTGATCGGCACCGTGCTGATGAGCAAGGTGAAGATCGGCGACGCCTTCCTGCTCGACCCCAAGAACACCACGCTGGTGAGCCTTGGCGTGGGCTGCGTGGTGGCGCTGGCGCTGGCCTGCTGGCTGACGCGCGAGACGCCGGTGCAGGGCATGCGCGAGTCGCGCCGCCTGACCGACGCGCTGGGCTGGGCCGTGGTGCTGCCGCAGATGCTGGGCATGCTGGGCCTGGTGTTCTCCGACGCGGGCGTGGGCAAGGCCGTGGCGTACATCACCACGAGCTACATCAACATGGACGTCCGCTTTGTCGCCGTTGCGGTGTACGTGCTGGGCATGGCGCTGTTCACCATCATCATGGGCAACGGCTTCGCGGCCTTCCCGGTGATGACGGGCGGTGTCGGCGTGCCGGTGCTGGTGGGCGTGTACCACGGCGACCCGGCGGTGATGGCTGCCATCGGCATGTTCTCGGGCTACTGCGGGACGCTGATGACGCCGATGGCAGCCAACTTCAACATCGTGCCGGCGGCGCTGCTGGAGCTGCCCGACAAGAACGCGGTGATCAAGGTGCAGATACCGACCGCGGCCGCGCTGCTGGTGGTCAACATCTTCCTGATGTACTTCCTGATGTTCCGCTGAGGCGCCTGCATGACCACCGATGACAAGGCACCCCGGGTGCTGGTCGCGGGCTTCGAGCCTTTCGAAAACGATCCCGTCAACCCGGCGTGGGAAATCGCGCGATCGCTCGACGGCTGGACCTGCGAAGGCACCGTGGTGCAGGCGGTGCAGTTGCCCTGCGTGTTCGGCCGCGCCATCGACACGCTCGACGAGGCGCTGGTGGGGCCGGCGCCACGGCTGGTGCTGTGCATCGGCGCGGCAGGCGGGCGCACCGAGATCTCGCTGGAGCGCGCTGCGCTGAACGTCGACGACGCGCGCATCCCCGACAACGCCGGCTACCAGCCCATCGACACCGACGTGGTCGCGGGAGGTCCGGCGGCCTACTTCTCGACGCTGCCCATCAAGGCCATGGTGCGCGACATGCGCGCGGCGGGGTTGCCTGCGGCGGTGTCGAACAGCGCCGGCACCTTCGTGTGCAACCACATCTTCTATGCGCTGATGCACCGCATCGCGACGAGCCCGGCGCTCGCGCACACGCGCGGCGGATTCGTGCACGTGCCCTACCTGCCCGAGCAGGCGGCCTCCAGGCCGGGCGTGGCCAGCATGGCGCTGGCGACGCAGGTCGAAGCCTTCCACGTGGCGATACGCACCGCGCTCACCGTGCGCGACGACGTGCGCGAGACCGCCGGCCGCCTGCATTGATGACCCTGGGACTAACGATGAACATCGACTTGAACAGCGACCTCGGCGAGAGCCTGGGCGTATGGCGCATGGGCGACGACGCCGCCATGCTTTCCCTCGTGAGCAGCGCCAATGTGGCCTGCGGCTTCCATGCGGGCGACCCGGCCGGCATTTTGCGCACGCTGCGCCAGGCGAAGGAGCGCGGCGTTGCCGTCGGCGCCCACGTGGCCTACCGCGACCTCGTGGGGTTCGGGCGCCGCAATATGGACGTCGAGAGCGCCGACCTGCGCGCCGACGTCATCTACCAGATCGGCGCACTGAAAGGCCTTGCCGCCGCTGCCGGCACCACGGTGCGCTATGTGAAGCCGCATGGCGCGCTCTACAACACCATCGCCCACGACGAGCGCCAGGCGCGCGACGTGATCGCTGCCATCCGCGAGATCGATCCCGGCCTGTGCCTGGTGGCGCTGGCGGGCTCGCCGCTGCTGGGCTGGGCGCGCGGCGAAGGCCTGCGCGCCGTGGCCGAAGCCTTTGCCGACCGCGCCTACACGCCGCAGGGCACGCTGGTGTCGCGCCGTGAACCCGGTGCGGTGCTGCACGATGCCGACGAAGTGGCCGAGCGCATGCTGCGGCTGGCCACCGACGGCGTGTTCACGGCCATCGACGGCAGCACGGTGCGCATCGAGGCCGAGTCGGTCTGCGTGCACGGCGACAGCCCGGGCGCGGTCGAGATGGCGCGCCAGGTGCGCGCGCGGCTCGAACAGGCAGGCGTGACGATCCGCTCCTTCGTGGATTCAGCCGCATGACGATGCGCTTCCTGCCGGTCAACCTGAATGCGGTGCTGGTCGAACTCGACGACCTGCCGCAGACCCTCGCGCTGCTGGCCTCGTTGCGCGCCGAACCCGTCGCGGGCATCGAAGAATTGGTTCCTGCCGCGCGCACGCTGCTGATCACTTTCCGCCCGGCTGCGATTGCGGCCGATGAACTCGTGCGGCAGGTCGGCGGGCGCAGCCTCGACGCGCGCGAGACGCGCATCGACAAGCGCATCGAGATTCCCGTGCGCTACGACGGCGAAGACCTGGCCGAGGTGGCGAGCCTGCTGGGCATCTCGCCCGAGGAGGTGGTTCGCCGCCACACCGGCAGCGACTACACCGTCGCCTTCACCGGCTTCGCGCCGGGCTTTGCTTATCTTTCAGGCGGGCACCCGAGCCTGAACGTGCCGCGCCGCACGGTGCCGCGCACGCGCATTCCGGCGGGCGCGGTCGGCCTTGCGGGCAGCTTCAGCGGCGTCTACCCGCAGGCCAGCCCCGGCGGCTGGCAGATCATCGGCATCACCGATGCGCCGATGTGGGACCTGGCGCGCGAGACGCCGGCGCTGCTGCAGCCCGGCGACACGGTGCGCTTCGTGGATGTCACCGGATTGCCGCAGGCTGTGCCTGTGGCCGCGGCGTCCGCGCCTTCGCAACCCGCTGCTGTGGAAGGCGGCTGCGCCTTCGAGATTCGCGCTGCGGGGCTGCAGGCGCTGCTGCAGGATGGCGGCCGGCACGGCCAGGCCGGTCAGGGCGTGTCGGCCTCCGGCGCGATGGACCAGCGCTCGCTGCAGGCGGCCAACCGGCTGGTCGGCAACGCATCGGACATGGCCTGCGTGGAGATCGCCTATGGCGGCTTCCAGCTTGCATGCCGTGGCGACGCGGTGGTCGCCATCACCGGCGCGGACGGCCCCGTCACGCTGACCCGCGCCGATGGCGCGAAGTGGCCGCTGCCGCGCTACCAGCCCATCGCGCTGGCCGATGGCGACGTGCTGGCGCTGGGCGAGCCGCAGGCCGGCATCCGCAGCTACATCGCCGTGCGCGGCGGCTTCGACATCTCGCCCGTGCTCGGCAGTCTCTCGACCGACACGCTGGCCCGCGTCGGCCCGCCAGCCATTGCCACGGGCGACGTGCTGCCCGTGCGCACGGTGGCCACCGGCGCCGTGGTCGGTGCGCCCGAAACGCCGCCGGCGGACCTGCCCACCGTGCAGGAAGAAGTCGTGCTCGACATCGTGTTCGGCCCGCGCACCGACTGGTTCACGCCCGACGCGGTCGAGCTGCTGTGCAGCCAGTCATGGGCGGTCACGCCGCAATCGAACCGCGTCGGCATCCGGCTCGCGGGCGAGGTGCCGCTGGCGCGCGCCAATCACGCCGAGCTGCCCAGCGAGGGCACGGCGCGCGGCTCGATCCAGGTGCCGCCCAGCGGCCAGCCCGTGCTGTTCCTGGCCGACCATCCGCTGACCGGCGGCTATCCCGTGATCGCCTCCGTCGCCACCCATCACCTGGACCGCGCGGGGCAGATCCCCGTGAATGCGCGCGTCCGCTTCAAGCCCATTGCTCCAGTGAAAGCCTTCCGATGAAGAAAGTCCTGATCGCCAACCGAGGCGAAATCGCCGTGCGCATCGCGCGCGCCTGCGCAGACCACGGCGTGAAGTCCGTCGCCGTGTATGCCGACGCCGACCTGAATGCGCTGCACGCGCGCATGGCCGACGAGGCCTACGGGCTCGACGGCAACAAGCCCTCCGACACCTACCTCAACATCCCGAAGCTGCTCGACGTGGCCGCGCGCAGCGGCGCCGACGCGGTGCATCCGGGCTACGGCTTTCTTTCGGAGAGCGCGGCCTTCGCGCAGGCGGTCATCGACGCGGGCCTGACCTGGATCGGCCCGTCGCCGGCCGCCATCGCGATGCTGGGCGACAAGGTGCAGGCCCGCAAGCTCGCGATGAAGGTCGGCGCGCCGCTGGTCGCGGGCACGGCCGATCCGGTGAAGAACGCTGGCGAGGTGCTCGCCTTCGCCGAGAAGCACGGCCTGCCGGTCGCGATCAAGGCCGCGTTCGGCGGTGGCGGCCGCGGCATCAAGGTGGCGTGGCGGCTCGACGAGGTGGAAGGCCTCTACGAATCGGCGGTGCGCGAGGCGGTGACGGCGTTCGGCCGCGGCGAGTGCTATGTCGAGCAGTTCCTCGACCGCCCGCGCCACGTCGAGGCGCAGGTGCTGGCCGACACGCACGGCAACGTGGTGGTGCTCGGCACGCGCGACTGCTCGCTGCAGCGGCGCAACCAGAAGCTGGTCGAAGAGGCGCCCGCGCCCTTCCTGAGTGACGCGCAGCGCGAACGCATCCACCAGTCGGCGCGCGACATCTGCGCGGAGGCCGGCTACACGGGCGCAGGCACGGTCGAGTTCATGCTGAGCGCGAGCGGCGCGATCTCCTTCCTCGAGGTGAACACGCGGCTGCAGGTCGAGCATCCGGTGACCGAGGAAACCACGGGCATCGACCTCGTGATCGAGCAGCTGCGCATTGCCGAAGGCCTGCCGCTGTCGATCAAGCAGACACCGGTGCCGCGCGGCCATGCCTTCGAGTTCCGCATCAACGCCGAAGACGTGGGGCGCGGCTTCATGCCTTCGCCGGGGCCGGTCAAGGTCTTTGATGCGCCTTCGGGCCCCGGCGTGCGCGTCGACGCGGGCGTCGATGCCGGCTCGCAGGTGCCGGGCACCTTCGATTCGCTGATGGCCAAGCTCATCGTCACCGGCGCCACGCGCGAGCAGGCCGTCGCGCGGGCGCGCCGTGCGCTCAAGGAGTTCCGCATCGAGGGCCTGCCCACGGTGCTGCCGTTCCACCGCGCCGTGATGGCGCACCCCGACTTCGTGTCGGGCGATGCGTTCAAGGTGCACACGCGCTGGATCGAGACCGACTTCGCGAATGGCGAGGCCGCTGCGATGCGACCTGACCCGATGCCCGGCACGGCGCTGTTGCGCACGGCGATCGAAGTGGATGGGCGGCGGATGTCGCTGGGCTTGCCGGCCGTGCTGTTGAGTGGTTTGTCGTCTGCGGCTGCTGGCGGTGCGGGCATCGCAACGGCAGAACCGGCAGTGGCAGACGCCGCCGCCGTGGCCGCGCCGGTATCGGGCACGGTGCAAGGCTGGAAGGTGGCCGATGGCGACGAGGTCGCGGCAGGCAGCGTCATCGCCGTGATGGAGGCGATGAAGATGGAAATGCAGGTGCTCGCGCACCGGGCGGGGCGCATCGCTTTCTCGGTCGCCGCGGGTGGATACGTGGCCGCTGGCGCCGCCATTGCAACCATCGGCTGACATCGCGAGCCGGCTTGGGCAGTGATGAAAACCCTACTCGCCGCTGACGCAGTTGTTGCATCGAGCAATCCGTTTGACGACAAGAACGCCACCTTCCTCGTGCTGGTCAATGAAGAAGGGCAGCACTCGCTGTGGCCGAGCTTCATTGCAGTGCCCACCGGCTGGGAGATTGCGCTGGCCGCGACCGACAGGGCGGCCTGCAGCGCTTTCATCGAGGCGAACTGGATCGGCATGCGGCCGCGGTCCCTCGTGGCCGAGGACCGCGACGCCACCAAGGCATGAGGGCATTCGCCCTGCATCGGCGTGGTGCTGCCCAATATGGGGCGACGGTCCCCGAATCGGGGCGGCTCGCATCTTGCGCACCACATTTGTTTTCGACATGGGTGCATGAGCCTTGTATACCACTGGCATGATTCATGCGGCTCGGGGATGGCACGGCCTTTTGGCGACCAGGCGTGCGCTCGAGATCAAACCCACAACTACTCTTCTTTGTTCAGGAATCATGAAATTCAGCAGATTGCAAATCGTTCTGGGACTCGCGCTCAGCGGTCTCATGGCAACCGGCGCAGTCCATGCGCAAAGCGCGTTGGACACCATCCTGAAGAACAAGAAGATCGCAATCGGGGTGCCTCCTGATTTCCCGCCTTATGGATCCATGGACCGGGACTTCAAGATGCATGGCCTGGACATCGACATGGCCAACTACATCGGGGCCAAGCTCGGTGTGGAGGTCGACCTGATACCCGTGACCAGTGCCAATCGCATTCCATATCTGCAGAAAAGAAAAGCTGCATTGGTCATCGCCACCTTGGGCAAGAATCCGGATCGCGAGAAGCAGATCGACTTTGCCGCCGCGTATTCGCCTTTCTATCAAGCCATCTTCGGTGCGAAGACCTTGAGCATCAAGAACTTCGCCGACCTGTCGGGGAAGTCGATCGCAGTCACGCGCGGCTCGGTCGAAGACCAGGAACTCAACAAGGTTGCGCCAGCGGGTGCTGATATCAGGCGCTTCGACGACAACACCAGAACCGTCGCGGCCTTCGTGTCCGGACAGGCCCAATTGATCGCCACGGGGGCATCCGTCGCGAACACCGTCATGAGCAGCAATCCCTCGCTCGGCATCACCTACAAGCTGCTGTTGAAAGAGAGCCCGAACTACATCGGGGTGGCCAAGGGTGAGGATTCATTGCGGCTGAGGGTGAACGGCATCATCGACGAGGCGAAGAAGAACGGCGAACTGGACAAGTTGTCGATGAAATGGCTGGAGCGCCCGGCGGGCGAGCTGCCGCAGTAGATCCGAATCGCCACGACACGGTTGAAGATGCTCGTCGCCGAGCTCGGGCGCTTGTCCGTAACGGCGACGCGTCAGTCCAGGGCGAACTGACGCTGCTCCTTCGGCGCAATGCCGGCCTGGCTCACGACCCGACGCCAGCGCGCCAGATCCGATTGCATCCTTTGTGCGAGCGCGTCGGATCTGCCCGGTTCGGCCAGCGCTCCATGGCTTTCAAAGCGTTGGACAACTTCCGGATCGGTCAGCACCTTGTTGAGAGCTTGATTGAGGCGCTCGATGGCTGAAGGAGGCGTGCCGGCCGGAGCAAACAGCCCATACCATTGGACGACATCCACTCCCGCGATGCCCAGTTCCGCGAGTGTCGGCACGTCAGGAAGAGCGTCAAGGCGCTTCGGGCCTGCCACAGCCAAGGCACGCAGCTGACCCGTCCGGATGAACGGATACGCCGTGAACAAGCTGGGGAACATGATCTGCGAGCGGCCTTCGACCACTTCCGCGATTGCAGGTGCTGCACCCTCGTAGGTCGTGCTGGCCGTCGAAGTCCCGCTGCTGAGCTGAAAGAGCTCGGCAGCGAAATGCGGCGGCGTCCCGTCGCCGGCGGATGCGTAGCTCAGGCTGCGAGGCGTTTTCTTCAACTGCGCGACCAACTGGTGCGCGTCCAGTATTCCTCCGCCCGGGTGAGTGACCATCAAGGTCGAGGAAGAACCGACAAGCCCGACGGGTTCGAAGTCGGCGACCGGATCGTAGTCCAGCCTCTGCAGAGCGGGATTCATCGCGTGAGTGCCGACATAGCCGAACATCAGCGTGTGGCCGTCGGGCACCGCCTGGGCCACGTACTCGCTGGCGATGGCTCCGTTGGCTCCGGCGCGGTTGTCGACCAGGAAATCCTGACCGAGCAGCGGCCCCAGCTTCGACGCGATGATGCGAGCCATCGTGTCGTTGCCTCCACCGGCGCGCGTTGGGACGATGATCGTCAGAGCCCTGTGCGGGAACGTGGGCGGCTCGGCCCTCGGCGGTGTCGGCCGAGAAAACACGTAGTCGGGAAGATGGAGCTCGCCCTGCATGATCTTGCGCGCCGTCCGCACAAGGGCGGCGCGATCCACCGTCGCCATGTCTGCGCTGCCCTTCAGTTCGACTTCGATATCGATCTGTCCGGCAGGGTGCTGGACGATCAGGTTGTGTCGTCCCGCCGCCCGCGCGATCCCGCTCGCTACGGTTCCCGGCAGCGCGTACGCGCTCGCGACCCCGATGGCTCCGGTCACGGCGTGCGATGCATGGCACTTGCGCGGCGTGAAGTAGCGCGAGGTGACGCTGTCGTTTGAATCGCCCGCGCTCACGAGCACCGGCTTGGGAACGACGCTGTCGGACACGTCCCCGAGGCCCATCCTGCGTCCTGCTTCGAGCCGAAGCTTCTCCAGGCGATCGAGCAACCCGGTGTTCGCATCGAGCACAGCGGGCTTCTCACGCCCGGTGACGCCAAGATCGAGGGCGCGCACGATCATCAACGGCATGGCCGCGTCGATGCAGGTCACCTCTATGCCGTCGATCGTGTCGATGCGCCTGCCGGTTGGGAAGACATGTCCCGTGACTGCCCCCCATGCGTCCAGGAAGTTGAGCAAAATCGGCGCCGCCGTTCCGGCCACGCCGTCGATGCGAGCATCGCCCTCGTACGTCACGCGGCCGTCAGGGGTACGCACCGTCACGTCGATGCGCGAACCGGTATTGACGTTGTGGACTCGAACGATGGTCGTGCCGTCTTTTGCCGGAATCAGGCCCTGCTCGATCGCGAAGGGGGCGACGCCCGAAAGCATGTTTCCGCAGTTCGGTCGCGTATCCACGGATCGGTGTCCGACGCCCACCTGCGCGAAGAGATAGTCGATGTCGCATCCCGGCCGCGAGGAACGCGAGACGATGGCCACCTTGCTGTTCAGGGTGCTTCCGCCGCCCACGCCGTCGAGCTGGAGCGGGTCGGAGGC